>CABUXL010000003.1 GCA_902495525.1 uncultured Collinsella sp. | reverse complement strand
CCACGGGTCAAGATGCACTAGGCCTGGACGAAGTCCGGGCCCGCGCCTTTAGACGCGAGCCCGGGGCCCGTGGGTTATACCCTAAGAGCAAACCACCCTTTTTAAGGGTGGTTCTGATTCCTTGGGGACGGAGGAAAACGGATCATTTAGGCTTTGGGGCAGCTTGGTCGGTCCTAGTCTCCCGAGGCCTGATTGCGGCCGGTGGTGTAGTCGATCTGCACGTGCGGCTGCAGGTTGTAGCAATATACGTGGAAGCAGAGGGTCTTGCCGTGGTCCTCGACCGATTGCGCCTCAAGGCGCATGCCACGGCAGACAAGTTCCTCTTCGTTATACATAGGCGTGACGCGGTAGAGCACATGGTTGCCCGTATCGCGAATATAGTTGAGAATCTGCTCTTCAAACGGCAGCATGCCCGTCTCGTTGAGATAGCGCGTGCCGGTGAGGAGATTCTTGCGGTTGGCGTTTTCGCCGCAGAGCGACCAGGCGATAAGGTGGCAGCGGTTGTAGAGGCTCTGGCCCGGAATAAAGTCGTAGCGCTGCTGGTGCCAACCGGCAGGATGGATGCGCGAGATATCGCCGCGCTCGCCTTGACCGAGTGATTCGGGGCCCACGCAGGCGAGCGCTTTGCGGGTGCGGCCCAGGCTGTCGAGCTTGGAGAACTTCTTAAAGCAGCCCTCTTCTGTAGCGCGCTCGTATTCATCGAGCGTGAATGATGGTGTGCCGAGCGGGTGCGTGCTGTCGGCGCGAAGGGCAACGTAGGGGTTGCCGGCGTAGTCGGGAATGCTGCTGAGATAAACACCGCGGGCGCGGTTGAGGTCGGGGTTTTCGACCTCGTCGATGGGGGTGGCGGCACTGCCCGCGGAAACGTCGTCATCGGTGTCGGTCGCGGCGGAATCGGAGCCATCGCCAGAGTCCTGGCTGTTTTGAGGGTCCGCCGCGCTCGCCGTTCCCGATTCGAGCCGAGCGACCAGGTCTGCCTCGTCGTCGGTGCGGCTGGGACTCTCGTTTTGTTTTTCGGCCAGAGCCGCCGCCTGCTCATCGCCTTGCGGCGACAGCAACTTGGGCGCTCCGTCGAGCGATCCCGTAAACAGCGCAAACCCCAGCACCACGGCGGTGCCGATGGAAAGTGCTTGCTTGTAGGCGGGCTTGCGCGACATTGAGGCTCCTGGATGGACGGTTGGGAATCTACCAGTCTAGCAGGAGCCGGCAAGGGCCGTTCTGTCGAACAAATACTTAAGATTTGAGACAAACGCTACTGATTCATTTGTCCCGCGGTCTAGATCGAGGTGGAGTCGAGCCAGTTGAGCTTGCACTCGAGAATGCGCTGCTCGCCGGGTTCGCTGCTTCCGTCAAGTAGGGCGAGCAGCATCTCGGCTGCTTCGCGACCTTCTTGGTCGACGGGCTCGATGATGGTGGAGACGGTCGGTGTGGTGAGATTAGTCCAGTCTTCGCAGTTGAGTCCCAAAAGGCCGATTTGCTGCGGAAGCAGATGGGCCATTGGCTGGAGGGCCTTGTAGACACGGGGAAGTGCCCACTGATTTTGCACGAAGATAAGGGTTCGCTTGGCGGGATTGAACTTGAATTTAAAGTATTCAGTGAGCTCGTTGATTGACGGCTTGTTGTGATCGATGGGAATCGCTTTGTAGAGCTGCCCGTTCGCTGCCAGCGCCTCGGCATACCCCTGAAAACGCTCCATGCGGGTGCGCATTTCGGTCATGTTGGCGGCAATGGAAAAGAAATCTTCGTAGCCGGCGTCGAGGAGTGCCTGTGTGGCGTTGTACACGCCGTCGTAAAGGTTGGTTTTGATCCAGCTGGTACCTGGGCTATAGATGGCCGCATCGAAAAAGACGACCGGCTTGCCGGCGCGTCTAATGCGGTCATGCACGGCTTTGAAGTTTGCCGTGGGCTGGATGATAAAGCCATCGACGCCCAGCGAGAGCATCTTGTCGACGTACATGAGCTCGGTCTCGGGGTTAAAGTTGCTCGTGCAAACGACCGTCTGGTAGCCCGCGGGGAGCATGACCTGCTCCATGCCATTGAGAACGAGCCCCGCCCATTTGTTGGTGTTATCCAAAATGATGATGGCAATGACGTGGGTTTGCTTGCCGGTGAGCGTCTGCGCTTGGGCGTTGGGAACGTATCCGAGTTCCTTAATGACGCGCGCGATTTTGTTCTGCGTCTTCTCGCTAAGCTTTTCTCGTTTGTCGTTGAGGTAATACGAGACGCTTGCCGTCGAGGTTCCCGCCTCTCGAGCGACGTCTGCGATCGTAACGCGCTGTTTTGCCACAGCGACTCCTTCCGACAGATGAGCATTTTCCAACATGATGACTTTGAGTCTTGGTGAAGGATACGCTTCGGTGAGCGGCTTTTTCCTTTCATATGAGTATGCAACAAATGCGGCATACGGGTGGGGTCGAAATTTGTGACCGGCATGCGCATCTGCCGTCTACCGAGAAAATCAAATACTTCTTGACTTTTGAAATCGAGGGCAAAATCGCAGGATTCATTTTTGGTTAAACGCATAACTAAATCGCATAACCAACGCTCTGACCTGCGCGTTTACCGAAATAAGCTGGCATTAAGAAAAACGAGCACCTATATTGTTCTTGTCGAAAAGACAGCAAGTCCAAACGGCAGGGGATGCTCCGGAGGCCTCCGCAAACGGTGTCTTGCGCACGCAACTCTATGAAAAGAGGGAAGCAATGAAGATCGTAGGCGTTGCCGCCTGTACTGTGGGTATCGCCCACACGTATATGGCCCAGAAGGCGATTCAGGATGAATGCGCCGCCCGTGGCATCGAGTGCAAGGTCGAGGCTCAGGGTGGCCTGGGTATCGAGAATGAGCTCACGCAGGAAGACGTGGACTCCGCCGACCTGGTCCTGGAGTCCGTCGACGTGGGTGTCGAGAACGAGGACCGTTTTGAGCAGAAGATGGCCGAGGGCAAGTTCCTGAAGGTCGGCACCTCTGATGTAATCGCCGATCCGGTAAAGATCATCGACCAGGCCATTGAGATCATCAAGGCGACGGGTGGCGCCGTTGACGCGCCCAAGGCCGAGGCCAAGGCAGAGAAGAAGGCCGTCTCCGCTGCCCCGCAGGCCCCGACACCGGCGTCCAAGCAGTCTATCTTTGCCGATCCTGGCAAGACGCTGCTCAATGCATTCAATACCGGCGTTTCCTATTTTATCCCCATCGTCGTTATCGGCGGCGTGTTCCTCGCCTTCTCGCTGGCATCCGGTACCGCCGGCGCCAACGGCATGGAGGTTACGAACCCGCTGATGGTGAGTCTTAACACCATCGGCATGGCCGGCATCTCCATGATGATCCCGGTGCTTGCGGCATACATCGCCTACTCGATGGCTGGCAAGCCCGCGCTCGCCCCCGGTTTTGTCCTGGGCTACCTGGTCAACAACGCAGTCGTTACCCCTAACGGCAACAGCGTTTCGACCGGCTTCTTGGGCGCCATGATCATGGCGGTCATCTGCGGCTACTTTGTCCGCTGGATGAAGACCTGGAAGGTCAACAACACCATCCAGACCATCATGCCCATCCTGATCATCCCGATTCTGACCTCGCTTGTCCTGGGCATGGCCTATATCTACATCCTGGCCACGCCGCTTGGCTTTGTGATGGACTGGCTCACCGGCGTGCTCGGCAGCCTGCAGGGCGGTTCCGCAGTTGTCCTGGGTCTGGTCATTGGCGTTATGACCGCCTTCGATATGGGTGGCCCCATCAACAAGACCGCCTCGACCTTCACCATGGCCATCATGGCCTCCGGTATCTACGGTCCTAACGGTATGTTCCGCGTCGCCGTCGCCGTTCCCCCGATCGCCTGTGGCCTCGCTGCGCTCATCGCCAAGAACAAGTTCGATGACGCTGACCGCCAGATGGGCATCTCCGCGCTGTTCATGGGCTGCATCGGTATTACCGAGGGCGCTATCCCCTTCGCGGTCAAGGACCTCGGTCACACCCTGCCCGGCATTTGCATCGGCTCTGCCGTGGGTGCGGCACTTGCCGCCTTCCAGGGCATCGACTGCTACGTCCCGCACGGTGGCTTTATCGTCGCCCTTGCCACCAACAACGTCGCGCTGTTCTGCCTGGACATCGTGATTGGCGCCGTGGTCGCCGCTGCAATCCTGATTGCCATGAAGCCCACGCTCGACAAGCAGGCCAAGTAAACCTTTAAGGACTCCGGTTGTGCGGAGGGATGGATTTGACTCCGCACAACCGCCTCTACACAACAAAATCCATCCGTACTGATAGGGCCCACATCTGGGTCCCAGGGAACTTTTGTCAAAAATCCTCTGGAGAAGGAGAACAAAATGTCCAACCTCACCATCCGTCAGGCCGTTCAGGGCATGCTCAAGCTGCAGGATAGCGGCGATCACGCAACCATGGTCGGCATTGGCCCCATGAGCCCCAACCTGATTCAGGCCGTGTTCGAGCTTGCCAAGGACGAGGATTTCCCGCCCATGTTTATCGCCAGCCGCAACCAGGTCGATATGGACGAGATGGGCGCCGGCTACGTCAACGGTTGGGACCAGACGCGCTTTGCCGCCGACATCAAGAAGGTTGCCGACGAGGTGGGTTACACCGGTCCGTACTACCTGTGCCGCGATCACGGCGGTCCGTGGCAGCGCGACGAGGAGCGTAACGCCCACCTGCCCGAGGACGAGGCCATGGAGCTCGCCCGCAAGTCCTTCGTCGCCGACATGGAGGCGGGCTTTGACCTGCTGATGGTCGACCCCACCAAGGACCCCTATCAGATCGGCAAGGTTATTCCGCTCGACGTGGTGCTTCGCCGCACGATTGATCTTATCGACTACCTTGAGCAGTACCGTCGCGAGCATAACCTGCCCGAGGTTGCCTATGAGGTCGGTACCGAGGAGACCAATGGCGGCTTGACCTCTACCGATAAGTACGAGGAGTTCATTTCTCAGCTGCAGCCCGAGCTCGAGAAGCGCGGCTGCCCCATGCCCACCTTTATCGTCGGCCAGACCGGTACGCTCACCCGTTGGACCGAGCAGGTCGGCCATTACAACTTCAAGAATGCCCGCGAGCTCGCCGACATGGCTAAGCGCTACGGCGTGGGCCTGAAGGAGCACAACGCCGACTATCTGGACGACGCGACGCTGCTCGAGCACATCCCGGCACACGTGACCGCCTCCAACGTTGCTCCGCAGTATGGCACCGAGGAGACCCGCGCCTACCTCAAGCTCTGCGCCACCGAGCAGATCCTGGTCGACAACGGTCTGTGCGATGACCCCTCCGACCTGTATCACACCCTGCTGGTCAAGGCTATCAAGACCGAGCGCTGGCGCAAGTGGATGACTGGCGACGACGTCAACCTGCAGGTCGACGACATTCTTGCCGACGATGAGCTCAGCCTGAAGATCCTGGATGTCTCCGGTCACTATGCGTTCAACGATCCCGAGGTCAAGGAGCAGGTCGAGAAGCTCTACCGCAACCTCGCCGCTCAGGACATCGACGGCAAGCGCTTTGTCATCGAGCACATCAAGCGCCCGATCAAGCAGTACGTCGTCGGTCTTAACCTCAAGGGCGTCACGACCCGCATCGAGGCCGCTCTTGCCGAGTAAGTAGCTTTTCCTACGCGACGCCGGGCCTGGGGCATGTCCCAGCCGCAGGCCCGGCACATAGGACAAAGGGACATCCCCTTTGTCCTATTTTTTGAGTTTTGGATTCCTTCGAAGGAGTTTGCACCATGAAGTTCTTTATCGATACCGCCAATCTGGACGAGATCGCCGAGGCCAAGAGCTGGGGCTGCCTGGCCGGTGTTACCACCAACCCGTCCCTGTACGCCAAGATCGGCGGCAAGCTTGCCGACTTTGAGCCGCATATGCTCAAGATTGCCGAGCTCTGCGAGGGCCTGCCCGTTTCCGCCGAGTCTACCGCTACCACTGCCGAGGGTATGATCGAGGAGGGCAAGCGCCTTGCCGCCCTCGCCCCCAACATCGTGGTCAAGCTTCCCGTGTGCGAGGCCGGCCTTGCCGCCTGCCGTGCGCTGGCCGATGCTGGCGTGCGCGTCAACATGACGCTCGTCTTCTCGCCGACGCAGGCCCTTATGGCCGCCAATGCCGGTGCTCGCTACATCAGCCCGTTTGTCGGTCGTTTCGATGACATCGCCGAGGACGGTATCTCGCAGCTCGACAACGTCGTGACCTGCATTAAGAACTACGACTGGACGGGCAAGAACGTCGACGACACCGTCGAGATCATCACCGCCTCGGTTCGTACGCCCAACCACGTGACCCAGGCCGCGCTACTCGGTGCCGATATTGCGACCGTGCCCATGGCCGCTCTCAAGAAGTGCCTGCATCATCCGCTGACCGACCAGGGCCTCGCCTCTTTTGAGGCTGACTGGCAGAAGGTCGTCGCTCAGGCTTAACGAGTGGATTGCCCCGGCATCGCGTCATCCGGTGCCGGGGTTGTTCTCAAGAGAGGAATTCGTATGACCAACCAGGAGCTGGCGAAGGTCGCCAATGAGGTCAGGAAGGGTGTCGTGACTGCGGTTCACGCGGCCAAGTCGGGACACCCGGGTGGATCGCTCGGTGCTGCCGACATCATGGCGTATCTGTACTTTGAGGAAATGAATATCGATCCTGCCGACCCTCACAAGGCCGATCGCGATCGCTTTGTGCTCTCCAAGGGTCACGCGGCGCCGGGCCTGTATTCGGTGTTGGCAAATCGCGGCTATTTTCCCGTCGAAGAGCTCGAGACGCTGCGTCATATTGGCAGCCGACTGCAGGGCCATCCCAACATGAACGACGCCCCTGGCATCGATATGTCCACCGGATCGCTCGGTCAGGGCATCTCCGCCGCGGTTGGAATGGCACTCGCCGCAAAGCACTGGGGTGACAGCTACCGCGTCTACACGTTGCTGGGCGACGGCGAGTGCGAGGAGGGCCAGGTGTGGGAGGCGGCCATGTTTGCCGGCAACCATGCGCTCGACAATCTTGTTGCCGTCGTCGACCACAACGGCTTGCAGATTGACGGCACAATCGATGAAGTTAACTCGGCCATGCCGCTCGCTGACAAGTTCCGCGCCTTTAAGTGGCATGTGATCGAGCTCGCCGACGGTAACGACATGGCGCAGATTGCCGCCGCCTTTGCCGAGGCCCGCAAAGTGAGCGACTCGCCCGTGGCCATTATCGCCGAGACGGTGAAGGGCAAGGGCGTCTCCTTTATGGAAAACCAGGTGGGCTGGCACGGCAAGGCACCCAACGATGAACAGTTTGAGCAGGCCATGGCCGAGCTCGCAGCGGCAGGGGAGGAGCTCTAATGGCAGACGTCAAGAAAGTCGCCACGCGCGTTAGCTATGGCGAGGCACTTGTCGAGCTGGGCAATGAGCGCGATGACTTTGTGGTTCTCGATGCCGACCTGGCCGCCGCCACGCAGACCGGTAAGTTTAAGGCTGCGCACCCTGAGCGCTTCTACGACGCCGGCATTGCCGAGAGCAACCTGATGGGGCTCGCCGCCGGCATCGCGACCACGGGCCACGTCGCCTTTGCGAGCACCTTTGCGATGTTTGCCGCCGGTCGCGCGTACGAACAAGTGCGTAATTCCATTGGCTATCCGCACCTCAACGTCAAAATCGGTGCCACGCATGCGGGTATCTCGGTCGGTGAAGACGGCGCCACGCACCAGTGCTGCGAGGATATCGCACTCATGCGCACGATCCCGGGTATGACGGTAATCGTTCCCGCCGATGACATCGAGGCTCGCGCTTGCGTGCGCGCCGCCTATGAGTTTGAGGGACCGGTCTACATGCGCTTCGGACGCCTGGCAACGCCGGTCATTAACGATCACGAGGACTATGAGTTCAAGATTGGTCGCGGCGTGGTCGTGCGCGAGGGGTCCGATGTGACCATCATCGCTTGTGGCCTTATGGTCGCCGAGGCGCTTGAGGCTGCCGAGGCGCTCGCTGCCGATGGTATCGATGCCGAGGTCATCAATATGCACACGATCAAGCCGCTTGATGAGCGCCTGGTGGTTGCCAGCGCCAAGAAGACCGGTCGCGTGGTCACCGCCGAGGAGCATTCGATTATCGGTGGTCTTGGCGAGGCCGTGGCCTCGGTGCTCGCAGAGCAGCATCCGGTGCCGATGCGTCGCGTCGGCGTGCGCGATGTGTATGGCGAGTCCGGCCCTGCGGTCGATTTGCTGCACAAGTACGGTTTGGACGCCGACGGCATCGAAGCTGCGGTCAGGTCCGTGTTGTAAGGAAGGTTTCCATGGGATTTGTATCTGCCAACCAAGTGACAATCGGGTATACCGCCGCCTCGCGCGAGGACGCCCTACATTATTTGTCCGAGCAGGCCATCGAGCTCGGCTTTGCCGATGACGCATCTGCCGTAGAGGCCGCCTTCATTGCTCGCGAGAACGAGGCCGAGACCGGCCTTGTCGCCGGTTTTGCCGTTCCGCATGCCAAAAGCGACGCGATCCACACGCCGGGCGTTGCCGTGCTTAAACTGACCGAGCCCGTTGAATGGCCGAGCTTCGATGGGGTGCCCGTCGATGTTGCGCTCGCGCTGTACGTGCCCGCCGGCGAGGCCGGAACTACGCACCTGCGTCTGCTCTCCAAGGCTGCCGTGATGCTGATGGACGCCGGCTTCCGTGACAAGGTGCGCGCGAGCACCGATCCCGTTGAGATTGCGGAGCTCATCAATAGCGGACTCGAAGACTAGAACGGTCATCCCGTTCAATCAATTGATCCTTCTCCAAGGAAAAGGGCCGCGACGCCGTATGGGTGTCACGGCCCTATTTGCGTTTCCCCAGATAAAACCTGCCAAAATAAACCTGTCGCTTTTTGGCAGGCTAATCGTGAGTTATTTCACCGCAACTTAGGGCACGGTTAGGAAGTGTGCACCTTAAAGAGTGGAGCCCTTGATTAGAGAGATTGCGCTCGTCTCTCTAAATGTCTCTCTAAAGAGAAAGCTAGTTAAAGAGATAACATTGGGCAATCTAACAGTGAATTCGATACATCTCTCTAAATGTCTCTCTAAAACAAGGCGCTTATCTCTCTAAAGTTAGAGAGATATACGAAACGTTAGAGAGATAAATCTATTGTTTTAGAGAGACGGAATGCCAAAATTCGTCCGTCCGCTACCATCTGCCAAAAATGGAGGATAAAGGGCTCATCGAAGTAATGGGTTCGTCGACGAGCCGCAACCGCCGCTATCGGAAGAAGTAGATGCAGGCGAGTCGCCCCTCTTGTGTCTCTCGAAGTGAGATGGGTGCTAGGGGGGGCGACTGCCTCGCGATATTTCCCCAGATAAAACCTGCCAAAATAAACCTGTCCCTTATTGGCAGGTCAGTTAACGCAGTGCAGGTTGAGCATATGCGAGCGAGCGGGCTCCGGGTGCGGTAAGGTGACGTGAAACAAGCGGGCGCTGACCTTTTGGTCGCGCCCGTGAAGTTGAACGTCAGATTGCCGTGCCCGGGGCCCGCGCAGCGCCGAGCAGTTACGCCGTTTGTAAAACGGCGTAACCTAAAGATTCATGTTGCCGTGGATGTAGGGGGTGACCTCGGGGGAGATATGGTCGCAGCCCAGTTCGCGCAGCGCGGACTCGATAACGGCGGGCAGCGGGGTTTTGCCCTCGGCATCGACGGCGTTGCCGCCGAGGGCAGCAATCTTGGCGACATCTGCGGGTGCGGCCTCGATATGCATGCAGCCGCCGATCAAGCGCGCGCGTACCTGTGCCAGATCAAGATCGTGCAGGTAATCCTCGCAGGCGCGGATTAAATCGACCTTCTCGCGCGTAAGCTCCTCGCCCGTGGGGACGCGCGTGGCAAGACATGCTCCCGCCGGCAGGTTCCAAACGGGATAACCCCATGCGCGCAGCAGCTCGCGCTCTTCGTCCTTGGTAAAGCCGACCTCCATAAGGGGTGAGCGTACGCCGAGCTCTTCTGCCGCACGCATGCCGGGGCGGTAGTCACCGCGATCGCTTGCATTGCTGCCATCGATGACGGTGGGAAAGCCGAGCGACTTGGCGTGGTTGACGATGGCGGTAAAGCCGGCGTGCTTGCAGTGGTAGCAGCGATTGGCATCGTTGCAGGCTACTTGGGGGAGCTGCAGCTGATCAACCGAAAGATTGAGCACGGGGAGCTTAAAATGCGGCCCCTCATTGGCCTGCCCATCAACGGACTGCTCAAACGAAGCCTGCTCGGGCGTGCCGATGAGCGGCGTGGTGAGATGGACGAGGAGGGTATTGGTAGGCATGACGCGGGCGCATACGGCGGCCAAAAAGCTGCTGTCAACGCCGCCGGAAAACCCGATAGCCACGCGCCTGTATGCCAAAAGCAGCTGTTCGAGCGCCGATAGCTTGTCTTGAAGCTCCTCTGCGGGTGCCGTGGTGTCTAAAATCATGAAACGATCCTTATCGTTGAGTACTCGATCGAAAACTATAATCCTAATGCGTTACTTGCCATAAGACTTCTATCTGTGTAACGAAAGTGCAATATGGCATATACGTTATATACAAGTTGCCAAATGCGGTAGAGTTGCAGCAACGCGACAGCGAGAGTCGATGGGGGACCGATATGATCAAGGCTGTTATTTTTGACATGGATGGAACGCTGGTCGATACCGAGCGTTTGGGGATTAAGGCCTGGAAGGCAGGCGCCGCTGAGCTGGGGCTCGCGATTGATGAAGCGCTGATCCATCAGTTTATCGGCCGCACGCTGCCCGATGTTATGGACATCCTTGATAAGCATTATGGCAGCCACGAAACCACCGAGGCGATCTATCGTCGCCACAAGGAGATTCGCGACGAGATGGTCAAGACCGAACTGGAACTTAAGGCCGGTGCCGCCGAGTGCCTAGACGAGCTGCTGGCTGCGGGCTATCACGTGGGTCTAGCGACGTCGTCGCGCCTCGTTACGGCCGAGCGCAACCTTAAGATGGTCGGTCTTTTTGACAAGTTTGAAACGGTAACGTGTGGCGAGGACGTCGTGCACGGCAAGCCCGACCCCGAGATGTATCTGCTCGCCTGCGAGCGCGCGGGCTTTGCTCCCGAGGAATGTGCCGTGGTCGAGGATTCGCGCAACGGCTGCGTCTCGGGCATCACGGCCGGATGCCATGTCTTCGCCGTCCCCGATATCGTGCCGCTGCCGCAGGACGTGGTGGATGGCTGCGAGGCCGTGCTCGATACGCTGTTCGATCTGGCGGCGGCGGTCAAGGCCGTGCGCTAGACAATTGCGGTGTTGAAACGAGCAATTGCCCACGTTTGCGCTCAAGCAAAAGGGGTCCGGCAATGGTCGGGCCCCTTTTGCTTGAGCGGCGACTTAGCATACTTGCGGGTGTGCTATAGATACGCACCGAGGTTGATGGCCGTGGCGTCGGTCTGGCTGCTTGCCTGGGTGCTGGCGCGTTCCAGCAGGAACGGCCGCACGAGTTCTTGGCGGTTGATGTCCTCGATGGCCGTGACCGCGGTGACGGTGCGCGCGGCAGAGCTGACGTGGATATGCTTGGTCTTTGTCGGGACCTTGTTCTCGATTTGCTCCATGAGCAATTGAACGCCCTTGCGGCCAATCTCGTAGCCCGGGGGCGCTACCGTAGTGAGCGGGACCGATCCGCTCCAAGCGAGTGGGTTGCCATCGCAACCTGCTACGCGTACTTGCCCGGGGACGGCGATGCCTTTGTCGACCAGCGCCGAGATGACGCCCGAGGCCAGCACGTCGGTCAGACCGACGACAAAATCGGGGCGTTCGTCGGCGGGGCGCGCGGCGATTTGGGCGCCGATGCCGTAGCCGTCGGCGGCGGTATTCCATTCGCCGGCGTCGATGACTTCGATCTTGATATCGGGGTGCAGGGCGAGCGCCTTATGAATGCCAAGGACGCGCAGGGTGAGTTGCATAAATGCTGCTCTACCCACAACGGTGATATGGCGTGCGCCGCGGGCGATGGCAAGTTCGGCAATGATGCGACCCTGGGCCTCGTTGTCGGCCGCTACGTAGTAGCCGGGCTCGGAGCAATGGATGTCCAGATGGACGATCGGCACGGGCATTTTAGTCATGGCCGGATGCCAGTCGGGGGACGCCATGGGCTGAACCATGACGCCGGACATCTGCGTGCCCATAAAATAGCGCAGGTAATGGTCCTCGAGAATGTCGTCGTTATCGGCGTTGGCGATGAGCAAGTCGTAGCCGTGCTTGCGGGCCTCGTTGTGGGCGCCGCTGGCGATTTGGAGCGAAAAGCCGTGATCGAGACGGGGGAGCACCAGGCCAAAGGACTTGGTGGCGCCGCCCGCGAGCTGACGGGCGCTTTGGTTGGGCAGGTAGCCAAGGCGATTGATGGTCTCGTTGATGAGCTTGAGGGTCTCGGGGCGCAGCTTTTCGGGGTGGTTGAGCGCGTTGGAAACCGTGCCCAGCGAAACCCCGGCCTCGCGCGCGACGTCGCTGATTTTTACCTTTGCCATAGCGGCCCCTTTGATGCGTTTCAAGTACAAGCCAGATTGTAGCATCCTAAACCTACCAAAAAGGGACAGGTTTATTTTGGCAGGTTTATCTGGGGAAACGCCGTTGCCAGCGCGACCACCACGAAGGGGGCAGGTACCTTTGTGGTGGTTTGGACCGGCTGGACGTGTGTGCATCGGGTGGTATCTAAGTTGAGATACCACTTCTGGTATATCAGCTTGCGTTTGCGTGAGTACAATACTCGAACGTTATGCGTCTCAGCGCCCCCTGTGCGTGGACGTTTTGCAGTCAAGCGGACGAAGGGATTTATCCTATGTGCGGAATTGTCGGCTACACCGGCTCTGATATTGCAAAGAACATCCTGGTCACGGGCCTCAAGCGTATGGAGTATCGCGGCTATGACTCCTCGGGCGTCGCGCTCGAGGTGGGCGAGGGCGCCGCGGCTCACCTCGACGTCATTCGCCGCGTGGGCAAGGTTGCGGGCCTGGAGAGCGAGCTTTCCAATATCGACAGCGACGCTACCTGCGGTATCGGCCACACCCGTTGGGCCACCCACGGCAAGCCCTCCGTCGTTAACGCTCACCCCCACACCAGCTGCGACGGTCGTATCGCCATCGTCCACAACGGCATCATCGAGAACTTCGCCGAGCTGCGCGAAGAGTTGGAGGGTCGCGGCCACCACTTTAAGAGCGAGACCGATACCGAGGTCTTCGCGCATCTGATCGAAGAGGCCTATGCCGAGACGCACGACCTGATGGCCTCCGTGCGCGAGGCTTGCACCCACGTGGTCGGTGCCTATGGTCTGGCCGCCGTGTGCGCTGACGAGCCCGGCGTGATCGCCGTGGCCCGCAAGGATTCCCCGATCGTAGTCGGTGTGGGCGAAACCGGCTCCTATGTTGCTTCCGATGTCATCGCGCTCATCGACGCCACCCGCGATGTCGTGGTGCTCGAGGACGGTCAGTTTGCCAAGCTCACGCCCGCAGGCGTCGAGTACACCGACGAGGCCGGCAACGTTATCGAGCCCAAGGTCACCCACATCGACTGGGACCTGGACATGGCAGAAAAGGGCGGTTATCCCGACTTTATGCTCAAGGAGATTCACGAGCAGCCGCGCGTCGTGCGCGACACGCTGGTTGGTCGTATGACGCCGGCCGGCGAGCTCGACATCGACGAGCTGGGCCTTTCGCTCGAGGAGCTCAACGACATCGACCGCGTCTACGTGATCGCTTGCGGCACCAGCTATCACGCTGGCCTCATTGCCAAGAATCTCATTGAGGGCTGGGCTCGCATCCCCACCGAGGTGGAGGCGGCCAGCGAGTTCCGTTATCGCAACCCCATCATTACGCCGACGACGCTTGTCGTTGCCGTGTCCCAGTCGGGCGAGACGGCCGATACCCTTGCCGCCATTCGCGACGCGCGCATCAAGGGTGCCAAGGTCTTCGGCATCACCAACGTGGTGGGCAGCCCCGTGGCGCGTGAGAGCGACGGCGTCATCTACACCAAGGCCAACAAGGAGATCGCGGTCGCCTCGACCAAGAGCTTCATCGGCCAGGTCGTGAGCCTTACACTTTTGGCCCTGCTGCTGGCGCAGGTCAAGTACCGCTTGACCACCAAGCAGGCGCGCATGCTGTTCCGCGAGCTTTCCGATACGGCCGAGCAGATCCAGTGGATTTTGGATACCCAAACCGAGTCCGTTCATGAGGCTGCCCTGCTGTGCAAGGACGCGCAGTCGGCGCTGTTCGTGGGCCGTGGCATGGGTGCCGCTATTTCCTACGAGGGCGCGCTCAAGCTCAAGGAGGTCAGCTACCTGCACGCCGAGGCATATGCCGCCGGTGAGATGAAGCATGGCCCCATTGCCCTGATCGACCCGGGCTTCCCTGTCATCGCCGTGGCCACCAAGAGTGCCACCTACGACAAGACCGTGTCGAACCTCATGGAGTGCAAGGCGCGCGGCGCCAAGGTCATCGTCGTTGCCACCGAGGGCGACGAGGAGATCAACAAGATCGCCGACTGCATCATCCGCGTGCCGGCAGTCCGCGACGTGTTCAGCCCCATTACGGCGAGCGTTCCACTGCAGCTGCTCGCCCGCGAGGTCGCCATCCTGCGCGGCTGCGACGTCGACCAGCCCCGTAACCTGGCCAAGAGCGTCACGGTAGAGTAGTTGGTTCCGCCGTTCTAGCGACTAAGGCCCGGCTCCGCATCAAGACGGAGCCGGGCCTTTTCTGCATTTGACCAGATAAAACCTGCCAAAATGAACCTGTCCCTTTTTGGCGGGTTAGCGGAGCTTGCTGGTCTCGAAGTACTCGGGGAACTGGTCCAGAACCTCGGTTTGGTTGCGGAACATCATGTGCAGGTGCTTGCTGACCAAAAAGCTCGCTTCGATGGGGTCGCGACCGGCGATAGCGCGGCGAATCTGCTTGTGTTCGTTCACGATGTCCTGATTGTCGAGAACCTGCGTGGCAGCGCGCAGCCAGCGGAAGCGCTCCAGGTCGGCATTGGTCTCTTCGAGCCACGACCACACGGTGCTGCGACATGCGATGCTAAAAATCATGTGATGCATGAGGTTGTCGCTCAAAAAGAAACCGATGCGATCCTCTTCGGCCATGGCCTTTTCCTGCAGCACGATGGCGCGGTCGAGCTGCTCGATGCCAGCCGACGTGGCGCGCGCACAGCACTCCACGATCACCTGCTTTTCCAGATGCTCGCGGATGTAACAGGCACTCTCGGCAAGGGTGAGGTTGATGGGTGAGACGTAGGTGCCGCTCTGGGGCACGGTGCGCACCAGGCCTTCCTGCGCCAAGCGAACCAAAGCCTCGCGCACAGGGGTGCGCCCCATATCCAGGTCGTCGCAAAGTTGCTTGACGCCCAGCTTTTCGCCCGGCTTGTAGTCCAGGTAGACGATTTTGCGTCGAATGGTGTGGTAGGACTGGTCCTGTAGGCTCGTTTCCTGCTCGCCGACGTGCATCGATTCTTCCATAGCGCCTCGCAACTGTTCTATCAAACTCATATGTCAGTTGTTAATTATGCCGCGAATCAGCTCTCCGCGGTGGGTAATTCGGCTGTTGCCTGAGAACTATTGCGGCATCTTAGTCTGTGTTTGCGCAAGGCTGCGCTCAATGTTGCCGTATCATAAGCCGTCGCAAACGTGAAATAGAAAGAAGGAATCCCATATGCAACTGGCAAATATCGTACGCGAGCGCTGGAAAGGCGTTTTGTTCTGCCTGATCATCGCCATTCCCGCGACGTTGCTCGGCAAACAGGTTGAGGTGGTCGGCGGTCCGGTATTCGCCATCCTCTTTGGCATGGTCCTGGCGCTCGTCTTTCCCAAGAATCGTCGCGAACAGCTCGCCGCCGGCGTCACCTATACGTCCAAAAAAGTCTTGCAGTACGCGGTTATCCTGCTTGGCTTTGGCATGAACCTCTCCCAGATTCTGTCCAAGGGCGCCCAGTCGCTGCCGATTATCGTGGCGACAATCTCGACCTCGCTTGTCATCGCCTTTGTGCTCTGCCGCGTTATGAACGTGCCGGGCAAGATCGCGACGCTTGTGGGTGTGGGTTCGTCGATTTGCGGCGGTTCTGCCATCGCTGCGACCGCACCCGTCATCGATGCCGACGATCGCGAGATTGCCCAGGCTATTTCGGTCATCTTCCTGTTTAACGTTATCGCGGCGCTCGTGTTTCCGACGCTCGGCGGCATGCTCGGGCTGACCAACGAGGGCTTTGGCCTGTTTGCCGGTACCGCCATCAACGACACCTCGTCCGTAACGGCTGCGGCGAGCGCCTGGGACAGCATGCACCCCGGCGCCAATGTGCTCGAGAGCGCCACAGTGGTCAAGCTCACCAGGACGCTGGCCATTATTCCCATCACGTTGGTTCTCGCATGCTGGCAGATGCATCTGGCGCGCAAGGCCGGCGGTGACGCCAAAAGCACGTTCTCGCTTAAACGCGCGTTTCCCATGTTCGTGCTGTTCTTTGTGCTGGCGAGCGTGATCACCACGGTGCTTCAGCTTCCCGCGTCCTTTACGGCGCCCATCAAGGAGCTGTCGAAATTCTTTATTGTGATGGCCATGGCGGCTATTGGCTTTAATACCGATATCGTCGAGCTGGTCAAAAAGGGCGGCAAGCCCATCGCATTGGGCTTTTGCTGCTGGATTGGCATTGCGTGCATGAGTTTGGGAATGCAACACGTACTGGGAATCTGGTAGAGAAGTAGCTTGTTTGCGTGCTGGTTGCTGGTGAGCGCATTCTCACGGTGGAGCGATAGGAGCTCTTGCGGGTATGGCTTGTCCGCAGGTTTATAAGTCCCGAAGAGCTCTTATCGCCCCGCCAGGATGGCGATGCGGGGCAACACCTATACTCGCAGGACGGCGCTTTCTGCCCTATAGTGTTTGGTGAGCAATATCGTTCAATTTTGAAACACTCGGTCGTGCGACCGTCGGCGGCTGCATGTCGCCGCGGACAGGGGCAAATCATGGATAGCGATGCCAAGCTGAACATCTTGACCGAGGCCCTGGCTGCTGCCGGGGCCTCGGCATTGGCAATCGATGCGCGTGGGGACGTCGCGATCTCGACCATGAATGACGCGGCGCTTGAGCGGGATGTGGCGGCTTTTGTAGCTGAGCGCCTCGACCGTATAGGAGACGGCGCGCGTCTGGTTATGGGGCGTGCGGGTGCGCGCCTGAGCCTGACCGTTCGCCCCACCGACAAAGAGGGCGGGGGACTTTGGGTCGTCGTGGTCCGCGAGGTGCGCGGTGCCGCGGCGCATGCGGGCATCGAGTGGCTCAACGCCGACGAAGTTGAGGCCCGCTACGAATCGAGCGCGTACGGCATCGTTGAGGGGGCGGCCTCGGTGGCTGCGCCGGTTGCAGAGAGTTACGCGCGCGGTGTGCCTCTTATGCTCGAGGGCGAGCTGGGAGCGGGTCAGGTCGAGATCGCCAAGCGCCTCTATCTGGACGGTCCTTTTGCCGATCAGCCCTTTGTTTCCGTTGCGCTCGATGAGCTCACCGAGCGCGGTTGGCGCCATGTACTCAAAAGCGTCGAATCGCCGTTGTTCCAAATGGGGCTGACCCTTTGCATTGAGGGCTGGAACGCGGTTGGCCCCCAGCGCCTCCGCGAGCTGGTCTCCACGATGACCGACACCGCGTTGGCGACGCGCTGCCATGTGGTGCTGACGGCGAATGACATGCCGGGCGGCGGCGAAAGTGATCAAGCCGCCTTTGTGACCGAGCGCTTCGCCTGTGCGGTGAGCGTCGCGCCGGCAATCGCCGAGCAGGGAGCCGCGTCGACGAAGGTCGCGCGCTATTTGGAATATCTCGCTGATGCATTTGGGACGGCAGCGCCTACGCTGTCTGCCGCGGCGACGAAGACGCTCGATGCTTACCGCTGGCCGCGCAACTATCTGCAGCTCCGCGAGGTCTCGGAACGTCTGTATATATTGGTGGGGACGGGCACGGTGGACCGCGCTGTGGCGGAGGAAGTGCTCGCCCAAGAGGACGTGATTAAGACCGCAACCTTTGGCGCCCCGACGCTTGAAAGTGACCTGTATATCCTGCGACCGCTGGCCGATACCGAGCGAGATATCGCGCATCTGGTTGTAGACCATCTCCACGGCAACCGAACCCGTGCGGCGGAGGTGCTGGGCATAAGCCGTACAACGCTGTGGCGCTTGCTGAAGGACGATGACCGTTGAGCGAGGCGCCCGTGACCGCACGCGACGCGTGTGCTACAGTCCAAAGCGTTATTGTTTCGATTTGGTTACGGCGTGCGAGGGCATATGGCTGAGACTTCAAAACCGAGCCGCAGAAGGCGGAGTGCCGCGCCGGTCAACCGACGCACAACATCGGTGACGTGGGGCAAACACGCCTCGGGGTTTGATGGCTCGTTCAAGCGCACTAAATACGGCTATCCTTCGGCAAGCGCCCGCTTGGCAATGCAGGCAGAGTCCTCGCTGTGGGGCCGCAAACGCGTGGTGGGCTCAAAGCTCAAGCACGACGGAACGCTCGGTTACATCAGCCGCGGGGCGGCTCGCCGCAGCGGGCTCAATCCCGCCGGCTGGCATCGCTACGTGCCGATCGTGGCCGCCGTTGCAGTGATCGTCATCGCGCTCGCTGCGCTCGGATATGCCGGCGGTGGCGCCAACTTGGACGCAATGTTTAAATCGCCCGAGCTCGCGCATGTAGGTACAGAAGTTGTCGAGGGCGCTCAGGCCCAGACGAGCGTCGCGCCCCAGCGCGGTATCGTTGCGGCGGCCTCCACCATCGCCGATGTGCAAAAGGACGAAGACAAGCAAGGCGACGACGTCGAAACGGCCCAGACGAACGAAACGACGACAACGGCGACGTCAATATAAGTTGCGAGTGGGGTAGCTAAAATAGCCCCGTCCCAAATTAGCTACCCCTGCTGACGTTCCTGTACTATTTCACGTACACCACGTTGTTGCGGCGCGGCTTTGCCTCGGGTAGCGTGTCCTCGGCGTAGCCAAGAATGCAGTTACCGACGCCGCGCAGGCTGCCGTCGGCGGGCAGGCCCCAGCTGGCCAGCAGCTCCAGGCCCTCGGGCGAGTCAAAGACCTCATGCGCGCGGTGAATCCAGCACGAATCGACACCCAGTGCATAGGCGGCGTTGAGCAAGTTGCCCATGGCGAGCGAGCCGTCTTCCAGATGTGTGGGCACGCTGCGGTCAACCAGCACCACCACAACGGTCTTGGCGCCATAGAAGGGGTCGCTGTTGCTGCCCATGACTTGCGCGTTGAGCTGCGAGAGACGCTCGACGGTCGCGGGGTCGGTGACGGCGACAAACGTCACCGGCTGGCGGCCCATGCCGCTCGGTGCATATTGGCCGGCTTCGATAATACGTGCAAGCTTTTCGGCCTCGACGGGACGATCGCTGTAGTTGCGGCAGCTGCGGCGGTGAATGAGTGCTTCGATAGTCTCCATGGTGTCTCCTTGCGGTGGCGTTGCAGATGCCCCGTTCATACCCGTCGGGCTCAAACGATAGACGGTCAATTGCCCGGCCAAAAGGATAGATTCCAATTGGGAAAGTAGGTTTGCATAAAAGTACCTTCAGAATGTGACAAACAAATGGGATGGTTAAACGTTTTATCCCGTCTACCCTGCGGTTTTTTACCACTTGCCTAAATGACGAACGCATAACCTCTGATAAAGGTTTTACTAAAGGAGTACCAACGTTTATCAATGCGCCGTGGTGGCGCCGGGCCAGGAGGTAACATCATGTTCCAGGCTGGAGATGTCGTCGAGACCGATTTCGAAGGATTTCTGAAGCTGCTGCGTTCCAAGACGCGCGCTTTCGTGTCGATCAACGATCACGAGTACTACATCACGCACACCGATGGCTATTGGCGTGTTCAGGATTGCGAGGCCCTCAACGACAAGGGCCACTTTACTGACTGTTCTGAGTTGGTCAACACGGTCTGCGAGGTCGTCGAGCTGCCGTGGATTGCCGGCAAGAGCCTGCATGACAGCTTCTCGGGCGCTACGGTCTATGAGGCCGTCGCCGCTTAACAGGCAATAAAACCCGATTTTCACGTGACCGCTGGCGCCGCCCCCGCGCCGGCGGTCTTTTTCTGCCGATAGGCCATAAAAATGCACGCATTTGCGGAGAGCCTGTTGACGATAGTCAAAACTCGGACTAATCTAGAGACACATAATTGGTCAAAAATCGGACAATTGAATGGTGGGATAGATGAATAGTGCGGTTACGCTGGTCGACTTCGATCGGTTGCTCAATGGACTCGACCATATCTATTCGGAGTTCTCGCGCGCCTGCGGCCTTTCGGACTGCGCCTATTGGATGCTCGTCGACACTAGCACGGCGGGCGGCAGTATTGCCGTAAGCCGTCTGACAAGCGAATGGTTCTACAGCAAGCAGACCATCAACTCGGCAATTAAAACCTTGACGGCGCGGGGCTTCGCAACGTTGGAGTTTGCCGAAGGCAGTCGTAAGAACAAGGTTGTGAGCCTGACCGAAGAGGGCAGGCGATTTGCCGAGCGTTATGCGCTGCCGGCACTCAAGGCCGAGCAGCGAGCCTTTGGCGCGCTTGAGCCATGTGAGCAGCGCGAGATTATGCGCTTGATCGGCAAATTCTCTCAGGTGCTCGGCGATGAGTGCGATGCCTTTAAGCAGCATATCGCTGCCGAGAGCCAAGCCGAGAATCAAGGTGAGGGGGAGTCGTGCGACTGTTAATGAGGTTTTTGAAGCCCTATCGAGGGCTTGTCGCAGTGACGCTGCTGGTGCTGCTGGTGGATAACGTCGGTACGCTGCTGGTTCCCACGATGCTGGCGAACATGGTCAACACCGGTATTACCACGGGCGATATCGACTACATTTTACGCAACGGCCTATACATGTTTATCGCGACCAGCATGGCTAGCGGCGGCACGGTGCTGGGCTGCTATCTTTCGGCGCGCCTGGCCGCCAACGTGGCTTGCGATATCCGCAATGCCGTGTACGACAAATCGCTCGAGCTCGCGGCCAGTGATTTTGAGCGCTTTGGCACCGGATCGATGATCACGCGCTCGCTCAACGACATCAACGTGATTCAGCAGGCGATTCTGCAGACGATTCAGCTGGTGCTGCCCGTGCCGTTTTTGGCTGTGGCGGGCATCATCTTCGCCTGGTTTATCGATCCCGCCATGGGCACGCTTCTGGGCGTAGTCGTTGCGATTGTGCTGGTGGCGGCGGTCTTTACGGTTGCCAACGCGGCGCCGATTTTTATGCGCCTACAGGGCTTTATCGACCGCATGAACGTGGTGCTGCGCGAGAATATTGTGGGCGTGCGCGTCATCCGTGCGTTTAACAAGGAGCGCCACGAGGAACGGCGTCTGGACGAGGTGTTTAGCGAATACGCCGCCAACGCCATCAAAGTCAACCACCTGTTTGTGGGCCTCGACAGCTCAAGCTTCTTTTTGATGAACATCGCCGAGGTGGCGGTGCTGTGGGTGGGCGGCAACCGCGTAGGCGCCCACGCCATGCAGATTGCGAGTATCTCGGCGGTGCTGGAGTATGCAATTCTGATCCTGTTCTTTGTGATGATGGCCCAGATGGTGGTGCTGACGCTTCCGCGTGCTGCCGCGTGCCTGAACCGTGCGCAGCAGGTGTTGGAGATTGAGCCGAGCATCGTCGATGGCGAGCGCACGCTGGATGACGGGGCGCGCGAGCCCCAAGACGAAGCCGATGCGGTGGCTGTGTTCGACCACATGTCGTTTCGCTTTGACGATGCCGACGAGGACACCCTGTGCGACCTGAGCTTTGCCTGCCGTCGCGGTCAGACGACTGCGATCGTTGGCTCGACAGGCTCGGGCAAATCGACGGTGGCAAAGCTTCTGCTGCGCTTCCACGATGCCACCAAGGGCTCCATTCGCCTGAATGGTGTGGACCTGCGCGAGCTTACGCAAGATGAAATCCGCGGGCGCATTGCCTATGTGCCGCAGAAGGCGTGGCTGTTCTCGGGCACGGTGGCGAGCAACCTTCGCTTTGGTAACGAAGGCGCGACCGAGGGCGACATGCTTCACGCGCTTGAGGTTGCCCAGAGCACCTTTGTACTCGACCAACCGCAGGGGCTCGATACCCCGGTTGCCCAGGGCGGTACGAACTTTTCGGGCGGCCAGCGCCAGCGCCTGGCCATTGCTCGCGCGCTCATGAAGCGCGCCGACCTGTATATCTTCGACGATAGTTTTTCGGCCCTGGACTTTAAGACCGATGCGGCCCTGCGCCATGCGCTGCAGGACGAGACGCGCGACGCCGCGGTGCTCATCATCGCGCAGCGCATCTCGACTATTTTGCATGCCGACCAGATCGTTGTGCTCAAGGACGGCGAGGTCGTGGGCTTGGGCACGCATGGCGAGCTTATGGAAACCTGCGAGGTGTACCGCGCCATCGCGGAATCGCAAATGAAGGGAGGTGAGTAGCATGACCGGGGAGCTCAAGAAGCAGGGCGGCGTTGATGACGCCGCTGCCGCGGGACTGGTCGAGGAAACGGCTGCCGCGTCGACCGAGCTGGATGACGCCGCCAAGCGCGAGGCTCGCCGCCAAGCGCTCTACGAGGAAAACGAACGTGCCGAGGACGAGCGCGCCCGCGCCGAGGCAGAGCGTATGCGCGACGTGGACGACGAAGACGAGGACGAGACGCCTCGGGATACCTGGGCGACGGTGCGCCGCCTGTGGAGTGAGGCTGCCGGCGACCATTGGCGCTTCTATATCGTGTTCGCGAGCATTGTGTTCTATGTCATCTTTAACACCGCCGCGCCGGCATATAGCGCCCGCGTGATCGATGAGCTGTGGGGCCACATTCAGGTGGCGTTTGCCAACGACACCACTTTCAGCATCACCTGGGAGAACTGCGGCAAGACCATTTTCGTCTACTTTATGATCTGGACTGCCGCTGCCTCGTTCTATGCGCTCCAGAGCTTTTTGATGTCGAGCGTCGCTGAGCGTCTCAATCTGCGCCTGCGCAACCGCATCGCGCAAAAGCTCAACCGTCTGCCGCTCGCCTATTTTGACGCGCATCGTCCCGGCGAGGTCGTCAGCCGCGCGACCAACGACCTGGACAAGATGTCCGAGAGCATGCAGCGCGGATTGCTGCAGCTGCTCGTGTCGATCGGCACGGTTGTTGGTGCTGTGAGCGTGATGTTCGTGTTCAGCGTGCAGCTTACGCTCGTCTTTCTGTTCTTTACGGCACTGTCGCTGCTGGTGACGAAGGTCGTCTCGCGCCGCACACACGATGTGACGGGCGAGCGCCAGGAGTGGGTGTCCAAGATTACGAGTGCGGTCGAGGAAGGCTATTCGGGCCGTCTGGTGATCCGCGCGTTTAACCGCGAACGCCAAAGTTCTGCCGAGGTGCACCAGGCCTCGGGCGAGCTGGCACGCGTGAGTGCCAAGGCCGACTTTATGATCAATGCCGTCGGCCCTGCGGTGCGCTTTATCGGCCGTTTGGCGCAGATCGTGATCGCGCTGGTGGGCTGCAGCATGCTGGTTGCCGGTCACATGACCGTCGGCGTGTTCCAGGCGTTCTTCCAGTTTATCTACGAGGCGTCCGAACCCATGACGCAGCTGTCGTTTACCTTCAACTCGCTGCAGAGCGCGTTGGCGAGTGCGGAGCGCGTGTTCGACCTGCTCGATGAGCCCGAGATGGAGGCCGATCCGCTGCCGGACGAGGCCGCCAAGCTGCCGGGTCGCGTTGAGGGTCGCGTCTCCTTTGAGCACGTGCGCTTTGGTTATTCGCCCGACAAGCCGCTTATGCACGACGTGTCGTTTACCGCCGAGCCGGGCCAAAAGATCGCGGTGGTGGGAACCACGGGCGCAGGCAAGACGACGCTCATCAACCTGCTCATGCGCTTCTACGAGATTGACGGCGGGCGTATTACGCTCGACGGCGTGGATACGAGCCGCATGGACCGCGGCGAGCTACGGCAGCAGTTTGGCATGGTGCTGCAGGACGCCTGGCTGTTCGATGGCACGATTGCCGAAAACATCGCCTACGGCTGCCCCGAGGCAACGCGCGACGAAATTGTGGCCGCCGCTCGTGCCGCGCAGGTCGACTTCTTTGTGCGCACTATGCCGCAGGGCTACGACACGCGCGTGGCCAACGATGCCGAGAGCATTAGCCAGGGCCAGCGTCAGCTGCTGACCATCGCACGCGTGCTGCTCAACAACCCGGCGATTCTCATCCTGGACGAGGCGACCTCAAGCGTGGACACGCGTACCGAGCTTGCCATCGGCCGTGCCATGGACGCGCTTATGCGCGGGCGCACGAGCTTTGTGATCGCGCATCGCCTGTCGACGATCGTGGACGCCGACCTGATCTTGGTCATGGATCACGGCAACATTATCGAGCAGGGCACGCATAAGGAGCTGCTGGCTGCCGAGGGTGCCTACGCCGACCTCTATCTGAGCCAGTTCGCATAATGTGACAAAGGGACAGTCTCTTTGCCACATCACAAATAAGGCGCGTCGGGGGTGAATCCTCTGGCGCGCCTTTGCGTTGGCGTCAATGTTGTCGGTGGTCGTCCGCCTCTAGCGTTCGTCCACGAGCTTGGCGACGAGGGCTTTGAGCTCGGCCACCTCTCGCTCGAGTTCTTTGACGCGGCGGGCGTTCTCGGTGATGCCTTGGCGGTTGAGGGCACTCTGCTCGGCAGCGTCATCGGGCATGTACTCGCGATGCTGCTTGGCGTCGAAGCTCTCCTCGAACACGCGGCAGCCGTTGCGCTTGATGATGCGTCCCGGCACGCCCACGACGGTGCAGTTGTCGGGCACGTCCTTGACGACGACCGAGTTGCCGCCGATCTTGACGTTGTTGCCGATGCGGATGTTGCCGAGCACCTTGGCGCCCGTGCCCACGGTGACGTTATCGCCGAGCGTTGGGTGGCGTTTGCCGGTCTCGTTGCCGGTGCCGCCGAGCGTAACGCCCTGGTAGAGCACGCAGTTGTCGCCCACAATGGTGGTCTCGCCGATGACGACGCCCATGGCATGGTCGATAAAGAAATGCTTGCCGATCTGTGCCGCGGGATGAATCTCGACGCCGGTGATGTGGCGGGTGATTTGCGAGAGCACGCGGGCGAGCGAGCGATGACCGTGCTCCCAGAGCCAGTGCTCGGGCACGTGGTTCCACTTGGCGTGCAGGCCAGGATAGGAAAGGAAGATGACCAGACCGTTTTGTGCAGCGGGGTCTTGCGCCTGGACGGTCTTGATATCCTCGCGAATGGTATTGATAAAGCTCACCGGCCGCCCTCCCTTAGCGCCATGGCAATGCGATTCAATAAAGTATAGCGATTTGCTAGGGATTAGGAAGGACAATCTTGGCGCCATTGCGCTACAGATGTCAGTTATGCAAACTTGCTGGTAATGGAGTCATGCTTTTGTGGGGTTGCGCACGAGGGGGCACCGCAACCGTATACTGGTCAACTTGGACGTATCCGCGCCCACAACTGAGAGGTTTTACTTCATGGGTTTCATCAATTTTATCGCCGAGCTGCTTAAGGATCCGCGCACCGCGATCGCCAGCTGGATCGCCGCCGGCCCGCTTATGGCCTACGGCTGCGTGTTCCTGATCATCTTTATCGAGACGGGCGTGGTGTTCTTCCCGTTCCTTCCTGGCGATTCACTGCTGTTTGCTTCGGGCTTCTTTGCCCACAACGGTGGCTTTAACATCGTGGCCCTGCTGGCCGTCGCATGGGCGGCTGCCATCTTGGGTGATCAGTGCAACTTTATGATCGGTCACTTCTTTGGCAAAAAGATCATCGCTTCGGGCAAGGTCAAGGCCATGACGCCCGAGCGCATTAAAAAGTCCGAGGACTTCTTGGACAAGTGGGGCCACCTGGCTATTTTCCTGGGCCGTTTCTTCCCGTTTATCCGCACTTTTGTGCCCTTTATCGCCGGCATGGGCGGCATGCACTGGCGCAATTTTGTCATCTTTAACGTGCTGGGCGGCATTACCTGGTCGACGCTCTTCACACTGCTGGGCTACTTCTTTGGCGGCATCCCCTTTGTGCAGGAGCACTTTGAGCTGCTAATCGTCGGCATCGTTGCCGTGTCGATCATCCCGACCGTGGTCGGTCTGGTTAAGGCTAAGCTGGGCAAAAAGAACGCGTAGCTCGAGTCAGCGCGCAAACCGTGCAGTTGAGGCCCGTCACCGCTTACGGTGGCGGGCCTTTTTGCTTCGGTCAAATGAAAATACTTTAGTTAGTTAAAGAAAAACGTTTTATCCGACGCGCGTGCGGAGTACAATCTCGTGCATGCGAATCGACGTGCCATCGGCTTTGATGCTGCTCGCGTGTCCCGTCCGGCTCTACGCTCCGGGCGTGCGACGTTGCGACGCGGCCGGCCTCGGTCCTTGCGTGCGGGTTCGCGAGTATGCAACTGTGTATGTAAGGAGCGACATATGACTGTCGAGAAAAAGGATATCGATTGGGGTAGCCTCGGCTTTGGCTACATGAAGACCGATTACAGCTACGAGGCCCATTGGAAGGACGGCGAGTGGGACGAGGGTGGCCTGACCACCGACCACACCCTGCATGTCTCCGAGTGCGGCGGCATCTTCCATTACTGCCAGGAGGTCTTTGAGGGCCTGAAGGCCTACACCGCCGAGGACGGCAGCATCGTCTGCTTCCGTCCCGACATGAACGCCGAGCGTATGTACAACTCTGCGCAGCGCCTCGAGATGCCCCCGTTCCCCAAGGACAAGTTCGTTGAAGCCGTCAAGCAGGTCGTTTCTGCCAACGCCGCCTGGGTTCCGCCCTTCGGTTCCGGTGCGACCCTGTACGTGCGTCCGTTTATGATCGGCTCCGGTGACGTGATCGGCGTGGCTCCCGCTCCTGAGTACACGTTCCGCATTCTCGTGACCCCGGTCGGTCCGTACTTTAAGGGTGGCCTCAAGCCCGTCAAGCTGCGCGTTTCCGAGTATGACCGTGCGGCACCTCACGGCACCGGCAACATCAAGGCCGGCCTGAACTACGCCATGTCCCTCAAGCCCACGATGGAGGCCCATCGCGAGGGCTATGCCGAGAACCTGTATCTCGACTCCGAGTCCCGCACCTATGTCGAGGAGACCGGCGGCGCCAACGTCCTGTTCGTGAAGGAGGACGGCACGCTCGTCGTTCCGCAGTCGCACACCGACTCCATCCTGCCCTCTATCACCCGTCGCTCGCTCGTTCAGGTCGCTCAGGACCTGGGCATGACCGTTGACCAGCGTCCCGTCGAGTGGGCCGAGGTCAAGGCCGGTACCTTTGTCGAGTGCGGCCTGTGCGGCACCGCTGCCGTCATCTCCCCGGTTGGCGAGATCGACAACAAGGTTTACGGCGCCGACGAGACCGTGACCTTCCCGGCTGGCTACACCGAGATCGGCCCTGTGATGAAGAAGCTCCGCGAGACTCTGACCGGCATCCAGTCTGGTGCTGTCGAGGACAAGCACAACTGGGTTTACACCGTCGCGTAATTAGCCTTTCCTGTCCGGGCAGAGAGTAAGCTCCCTCCTGGCGCGTCCTCGGACATGCAAGAAGCCCTCGCTGCGCACTTCGTGCGGCGAGGGCTTCTTGCGTCCTGCGGAGTGCGCCGGGAGGGAGCTTGCTCTCCGCCCTGCGGGCTCGGCGATGTCACAACGAACAATAATTAATCTGAATTAAAGATGGTGCGCGGCCTTTTAGGCCGCGCTTTTGTTTTGGTTCGCGCCATGTGGGGGTGGTGGCGACGTGCATTTTTGCGAGTATTCTGCAATCGAAGGCCCCTGCATACCGACCTCGGGCAAAAAATCGGGATTTCTCGATGTTTTCTACGAATGATGGGCGGGGTTATGGGCTGGCAGCGTTTGAATTGCAGGGATATTCGCGGTCTTTGGCATTTATCGTGGCGCCCGAAGCTCTTGGTTATGTTGAATACTCCTAAAAATGCACGGCGCTTAGAGGGGGACCTTCGCGAAAAAGGAAACCGCCCCGTCGAAGTATGCATTCGACGGGGCGGTTTATACATTTGGCCGATTAAGGATGCGCTGCCAAACTACTAGAACTTGACGGTCGGGGCCTGGCGGGCTGCTTCGGCGGCCTCGAAGCCCTGGCGCTCCTTAAACTGGAAGATGCCGGCAAAGATGACAGCCGGGAACGTCTGGATAGCGTTATTGTAGCTGAGCACGCAATCGTTGTAGCTCTGGCGTGCATAGCTAATCTTGTTCTCGGTATCCTCGAGCGATGCCTGCAGCTGCGTAAAGTTGGTGTTTGCCTTAAGATCGGGATAGGCCTCGGCTACGGCGAAGAGCTGACGCAGCGCACCGGTCAGCACGTTGTCGGCTTCCATCTTGGCCTCGGGCGTGGTGGCCTTGACGGCGGTGTTACGCGCGCTGATCACGGCGGAGAGCGTCTCCTGCTCGTGCTTGGCGTAGCCCTTGACGGTCTCGACCAGGTTGGGGATCAGGTCGTTGCGGCGCTGCAGCTGCGTATCGATGTTCTGCCAGGCGTTATCGATGCGGTTACGCTTGGTGACCATGTTGTTGTAGATGCCGGCGATGGCGCAGACAATCACAATGACAACAACGATGCCGATGATGACGGTAATCATGATGTCTCCGTTTCGAATGGCCGCGGCGGCATGCGCCAGCTGCCGTTGGTATAACGCTACTAGTATACCCGCAACGTTTGACCGTGCCGAACTTTCCGGTAAGCGTTGTGTTTTCGGCGGGGTTGGCACCGGGGCAAAGCGCGCGAGGTACAGGTGTAAGATATGCGACAGATTGACGAGTGTTGTCTTTGCCCTGAGGATGGCGATACCAGTGGACCTTCGCATCAAGAAAACCTACCGCGCCCTGTTCGATGCCTTTACCGAGCTTCTCGAGGAGCATCGTTTTGAGGACCTGACGGTTGCCATGCTGTGCGACCGCGCCATGATTCGCCGCACGACGTTCTACAAGCACTTTCGCGACAAGAACGATTACTTTGCCTTTTATATCGATGAGCTCATGTCGGGCTTGCCGCAAAAACAGCCCGATGAGGCCGGCGCAGTGTCTGCCGAGGACGTGCGCGCGCTTCGGCACGCGATTTTGGACGATGCCATGGATTTGATTCTGACGCACGAGCGGCTCATGGATAACATTTTGGCAAGCAGCATGTCGGGCATGTTGACCAACGTTATTTGCGACCGCATTGCCCGCTCCATCCGCGAGCGTGTGATGAACGTGCTTGCCGAGGACGCCCTGGCCCCCGTGTCACTCGAGACGACGTCTGAGTTTGTCGCCGGCGGTATTATTCGTCTTTTCACGATATGGTGGGAATCGGGCCACGATCTTGAGCGTCGACCTGAGATAGCCGACGTGGTCGATGCGCTGTTTGAGCGGACCATGACACCGGTGCATCACTAGGAGTGGCGGAGAGAGGGGGATTCGAACCCCCGGAACGCTCTCGCGCTCAACGGTTTTCAAGACCGCCGCATTCAACCGCTCTGCCATCTCTCCGTGAGTCGTAATGATAGCATCGTTTTGAATTTGCAACAGGGAAGGCGAACGATGACGATCACCGAAATCGACGAGAAGTTCATGCGCGAGGCACTGGCCGAGGCGCGCGCCGCCGCGGCGGTGGGCGAGGTGCCCATCGGAGCCGTAGTGGTGCGCGACGGTGAGATCGTCGCGCGGGCGCATAATCGTCGCGAGCTCGACCAGGACCCTTCGGCTCATGCCGAGTTTGCGGCCGTGTGCGCCGCTGCCCAGGCGCTTGGCCGCTGGCGCCTTTTCGACTGTACGGTTTATGTGACGTTGGAACCCTGCTGCATGTGCGCGGGCCTTATGGTCAACGCGCGCGTGGGGCGCTGCGTGTATGGCGCGAGTGATGCCAAGGCGGGCGCGCTGGGTTCGCTGTATGACCTGAATGCCGATTCGCGCCTGAATCATCGGTTTAACGTGACGGCTGGGGTCCTGGCGGATGAATGCCGTGAGCTGCTGATTAGCTATTTTGGCGGTCTGCGCGGAGCGGGCGGCGCTGATGGCGGTTGTGGGGCCGATCTTGAGGCGCATGCCGCTCATGCCGAGGCGCTCACGTGTGCCGAAGATATTGCCGTTGAGGCGGTTGACTTTGGCCCCGCGTGCCGCCGGTCTCGCCGTGTACTGCTGGCAATCGACTCCTTTAAGGGTAGCGTTTCGAGCGCGCAGGCGGAGGCGGCGGTTGCCGAAGGCGTGCGCCGTGTGTGGCCCGATGCCGAGATGGCCGCGTTGCCGCTGGCGGATGGTGGCGAGGGAACACTCGACGCTATCGCCGCGTGCGGTGGCGAGCTTTTGACCTGCGAGGTTGCAGGCCCCTTGGGCGACCGCGTGTCTGCCCGGATGCTGGTGGACGACGAGCACGAGTCGGCTGTAATTGAGATGGCCGAGGCGGCGGGTATTGGGTATTCGCCTTGCACGGAGTCGGCGGCGTTGGCGGCCACAACCTATGGCGTGGGCGAACTGATGCTTCGTGCGGTTCGCGCGGGTGCAAAGACGATCTATATTGGCTTGGGCGGCAGTGCCACCAACGACGGTGGCGCCGGCATGCTGCAGGCGCTGGGCGCGCGTCTTGTCGATGACCATGGCTGCGATATCGCGCCGGGGCTCGCGGGCCTTGAACGAGTCGCCGGTGTTGACCTGACGCCGGCGCTTCGGGTGCTGGGCGGCGCACGCATCGTGGTGCTTTCCGATGTCGAGAATCCGCTCGTGGGGCGTCGCGGGGCGCTTGCGGTGTTTGGCGGGCAAAAGGGCCTGCCGACAGACGATGCCGAAGCGCTGGGCGGGTATGACGGCTGGATGGTCGGCTACGGTCGACTGCTCGATACGGCGGTTGCCGAGGCACGGGCTCAGGGGCTACTGCGCATGCCCGAGGGTGCGCGGACGTTTGGCTCGGTGCTCGGCGTGCCCGGTGCCGGTGCCGCTGGTGGTCTGGGCGCCGCGTTGTTGACACTTGGTGCCGAGTTGCGTTCGGGCGTTGAGACGGTGCTCGACCTCGTTGGGTTCGACGAGCGTGTGAGCGATGTCGACCTGGTCATAACGGGCGAGGGCAATATGGACGAGCAATCCGCTGCCGGCAAGGCGCCGGTGGGTGTGGCCCGCCGTGCTAAGCGCTATGGCAAGCCAGTGGTCGCCGTCGTGGGCGGTCGTGCCGACAACCTGGATGCGGTGTATGGACAGGGTATCGACTTAGCTCTGCCGGTCTGTCGCAGAGCCATGACCCTTGAGCTGGCGCTCGATCCGCGCGAGGCAGAGGCAAACCTTGTCTGCGCTGGCGAGACTGCCGCTCGAGCTTACGACCTCGGCCGCATCTAAAATCCATCCCCTCGATAAGTTGCGGTGAAATAGTTCTTGTTTTTGGCCTCGGGTCGTAAAACAGGAGCTATTCCACCGCAACTCAAAAGTGGTCTTTTTGGCTCCGTCCCAAATTAGCCACCTTGCCCTGTCGGGCGGGAGCGGGTAAGATATATCGAGCGCCTAGCGCGTTCGATGGGTTCGGATGACGACATGTTCCGAATCTGGTCAGGTCCGGAAGGAAGCAGCCATAAGGAGCCTCTGTCGGGCATCCGAATCCATCGAGCGCACGGGCGCTTTTTGGTGCCGCGGCTACCCGCGAGTGCCGGCAGGGCGCTTGGTGTCTCGCTGGTCCTCGGCTTCGCCTGCGGGATCGCTCGACTACCAAGCGCCCTGCCGGCACTCGCGGGTAGCCGACCAAAACCGCCTGAAGGGTCACATTTATCTGATAATTGAATCCCTGGCGTTATGCCGCTCGCCGGCGTTGCCAAAACATCGGCTGCTACATGCCTTGGGCGCTAGTGACCGTCGCCCTTACATCTGTAACGAGTTGCTTACGCATCTCCAGGACTCGCCGTACTATCATGAATCAGATTGAAGAGAGATGATGATAGGGAGCGCCTTCTATGATTGAGTTGCTTAGGCGTTTTGGTGGCAAGTTTCGCCGCTATATGGTGATTGGCCCTGCGTGCAAGTTGATCGAAGTGATCTTCGACCTGCTTACGCCGCTGGTCATCGCTCAAATGATCGATAAGGGCATCGGTGCGCATGACGTGAGTGCCGTCGTCCGCTACGGCATGGTACTTGCCGCTATGGCTGTGATTGGCATCTCGTTTACGCTCGTTTGCCAAAAGATGGCGGCGCTCACCTCGCAGGGCATGGGCACCGACATTCGCGGCGCGCTCTACGAGCACATCAATAAACTGAGCTACGCCGAGCTCGACCGCTTTGGCACGCCGTCGCTCATCACCCGCATCACCAACGACGTCAACCAGGTGCAGCTTGCCGTGGCGCTGGGCGTGCGCATGCTCATTCGCTGGCCCTTCCTGGCAGTGGGCTCTATGTGCGCGGCCCTTGCCATCGACCTTAAGCTCGGCATCATCTTTTTGATTTGCACGCCCGCTATCGGCCTGGTGTTTTGGTTTGTCATGGCGCGCTGCATTCCGTATTACAGGCAGCTGCAGGCAAAGCTCGACCGCATCGCGCTTATCTGCCGCGAAGGCCTTTCGGGCGCTCGCGTGGTTCGCGCCTTTGTGCGCGAAGATCACGAGCGTGAGCGCTTTGCCCAAGCCGCCGATGATCAGGCCCATACCGCCATCGCGGTGGGCAAGCTCTCGTCGGTCCTCAACCCCGTAACGTTTTTGGTGATGAACCTGGGCGTGTGCGCCATCCTGTGGGTGGGCGGCATCCAGGTCAACGTGGGCGAACTCACACAGGGCCAGGTCATGGCGTTCGTCAACTACATGACGCAAACCCTGACCTCCATCGTGTACGTCGCCAACCTGGTCGTGGTCTTTACCAAGGCGAGCGCCAGCGCGTCGCGTATCAACGAGGTGCTCAATTGCGTGCCGAGCATTACCGACGAGGGCAACCAGCCGGTCGCGCTGCCCGAGCCGAGCGAACTGGCGGGTGGTGCTGCTCCAGTCCCCGCACTGAGCTTTGACCATGCGAGCTTTTCGTTTGGCGCGGGCGCCGCCAACGCTGTCAACGATGTGACGCTGGAACTCCCGCTGGGCAAAACGCTCGGCATTATCGGCGGCACGGGCAGCGGTAAGTCGACGCTCGTCTCGCTCATCCCGCGCCTGTACGACACGGGCGTCGGCAGCGTGAGCGTAATGGGTGCCGACGTGCGCGCCTGGCCGCTCGATCAGCTGCGCCATGTGGTCGCGACCGTACCGCAGCGCGCGTCGCTCGTGAGCGGCACGATCCGCAGCAACCTGACCTGGCGCGACGAGTCGGCAACCGATGAGGAGCTCTGGGCGGCGCTCGATACGGCGCAGGCGAGCGAGTTCGTGCGCAACAAGTCGCAGGGGCTCGACGCCCCGGTCGAGGCGGGCGGTAAGAACTTTAGCGGTGGCCAGCGCCAGCGCCTGACTATCGCGCGTGCCTTGGTGGGCTCGCCGCAGGTTCTGATCATGGACGACTCCGCCTCGGCGCTCGACTTTAAGACCGACGCGGCGCTTCGCCATGCCATCCGCGAGCGCAGCGTGCGCGGTGCCGTCGAGGGTGGGCTGCCGCTCACGACGGTGATCGTGAGCCAACGTGTCTCGACCGTTCGCGATGCCGACATGATCTGCGTGCTCGATCACGGTTCGGTCGCGGGCCTGGGCACGCACGACGAGCTGTATGCGACCTGCCAGCTCTATCGCGAGATATGCCAGTCGCAGCTGCGCCGCGAGGAGCTCGAGGGCCAGCAGGGGAGCACGACGCCCGCGTCCGCCCCGGCTGCCCCGGCATCCACTTGCGCAAAGGAGGGCTGCTAAATGAATCCGTATACTTCTTCCGGTTCGGTCGCCACGATGACGGCCAACGTGTCCGGTAATGATAACCTCAACGACCTGGGCGACGGCCCATGCCAGCCCGGCGACCCTGAGCGCTATCCCGTGGGCGCGGTGACCCGCCGCCTGCTGGGCTATGTTCGCCCGCACCGCGTCTCGTTTGCGGCGTCGTTTGTGAGCGCCGCCATCTCGGTGATCTTGCAACTCTATACGCCCATCCTCATCGGCGAGGGCATCGACCTTATCGTCGCCGCCGGGCAGGTGGACTTCGATGCGCTGCTGCCGCTCGTTACCAAGCTCGCGATTGTCGTCGTTGGTGCTGCGGCTTTCCAGTGGCTGCAGGGCTACTGCGTCAACCGCTTGTCCTACGAGACGGTGCGCGACATGCGCGTGGAGGCGAGCGACAAGCTCAGCCGCATGCCGCTCAGCTTTATCGACAGCCATGCCCATGGCGACCTCATGAGCCGTGTGGTCAACGATGTCGACCAGGTGGGCGACGGTCTGCTGCAGGGTTTTACGCAGCTCTTTACCGGTGTTATCACCATCGCTGGCACGCTCGCGTTTATGCTCTCCATTAACCTGACCATGACGCTCGTGGTGGTGCTCGTCACGCCGCTTTCCATTTTTGCGGCCGGTGCCATCGCCAAGCTCTCCAACAAAAGCTTTACGGTACAGCAACGCATTCAGGGTCAGCTTGGCGGCCATATCGAGGAATACGTGGGCGAGCAGAAGCTCGTGGACGCGTTTGCCTATGGTTCCAACGCCCAGCAGCGCTTCGATGCTCTCAACGCTGAGCTCTACGCGGCAGGTGAGCGCGCGCAGTTTATGGGTTCGCTCTCTAACCCCGGCACTCGCTTTATCAATAACATCATCTATGCCGTGGTCGCTGTGATCGGCTGCGTGGGCGTGATCACGGGCGTGCCGGCGGCGCTTACGGTGGGCGGCGTGCAGATTTTCCTGTCCTATGCCAACCAGTACACCAAGCCGTTCAACGAGGTTACCAACGTCATTACGCAGATCCAGACCGCGTACGCCTCGGCGCGTCGCATGTTTGCGCTGCTCGATGCGCGCGAGCAGGAGCCCGACGCGCCAGATGCCGTGGAACTTGCCGCACCGCAGGGCGAGGTCGCCCTTGAGCATGTGGACTTTAGCTACGTGCCCGACCGCAAGCTGCTGCAGGACATCTGCATCGAGGCCAAGCCCGGCATGCGCTTTGCCCTAGTTGGCCCCACGGGCTGCGGAAAGACAACGCTCATCAATTTGCTACTGCGTTTTTACGATATCGATGCCGGTCGCATTGCGGTCGATGGCCGTTCCTCGCGTGACTACACGCGCGCAAGCCTGCGCCGCGCCTTTGGTATGGTGCTGCAGGACACCTGGCTGTTCGAGGGCACGGTGGCCGAAAACATCGCCTACGGCTGTCCCGACGCCACGCGCGAGCAGGTTATCGAAGCTGCCAAGCACGCGCACGCGCACAAGTTTATCGTGCAGCTGCCAGGCGGCTACGATACGGTCATCGGCGAGGACGGCGGCACGTTTAGCCAGGGTCAAAAACAGCTGCTGTGCATTGCGCGCGTTATGCTCACCGATCCGGCGATTCTGCTGCTGGACGAGGCAACGTCGAGCATCGATACGCGTACCGAGCTGCAGGTGCAGGCGGCATTCGACGAGCTCATGGCCGGTCGCACAAGCTTTGTCGTGGCGCACCGCCTGAGCACCATCCGCAACGCCGACTGCATTCTGGTGATGCGCGACGGCCAGATTATCGAGCGCGGCACGCACGACGAGCTGCTAGCGGCAGGCGGCTTCTACGCCGAACTCTACCGCAGCCAATTCGCCCAGTGAGCAAGCCCGTGGGGCAAATTAATCAATCGACAGACGGTGGTTTACATCTGTCACGTTAGTACTAAGATATTCATCTAATAAATTGCATTAGTGGCTTTAGTTTTGGGGGAAACGAGCAACGTGACTATGACATGCTCTTTGGTGGTCAACAGCAAGAGCGGTAATACCAGGATGGTTTCGGGTGCGATCAAGCGCACTCTGCAGGCTGCGGGCGTTGAGTTTGTCCATGCCGCGGCGTTGAGCGACGATGCGGATGCAGATCAGGTTGCGCTCGAGGCGCAGGGCGCCTGCGCGGCCGACACAGTGCTCGTCGGTTTTTGGTGCGACAAGGGCGCGTGCACGCCTTCGGTCGCGGCGTTGCTCTCCGCCTTGCACGGCAAGCGCGTCTTTCTGTTTGGTACCTGCGGTTTTGGGGCCAGCGAGGAGTACTTTAGGCAGATTATCGACCGCGTGAGCTCAAATCTGGCCGAGGATGCCGAGCTTGTAGGCTGGGCTATGTGCCAGGGCAAGATGGGTCCCGCCGTAAAGCAGCGCTACGAGGCGATGCTTGAGCAAGATCCCGACAATGTCCGCTTTAAGATGCTGCTCGATAACTGGGTCGCCGCAAAGGATCACCCCACCAAGGAAGATCTGGACAACATGGCTGCAGCCGCCAAGAAGGCCGTGCTGGGCGAGTAGCTTCGCCGCTCGCGGTCCTTCGCGCAAAACAATACAAATGTGAAAGCCTCGAAATCCCCGAGGCTTTTTTCTTGACACTCGCGGGCGCAACCGTGGCAAGCATTTGGGGTGACATTTTCCATCACCCCGATGACGAGACCGTCCTAGACGACACGCTCGCATGCGTTCGCTGGATGTATCGCCAGATGGAGTACGGCTGTCAAAAGTATCCGGGTTTCTTTACGCATCACTCGCTGAGTTTTATGCAGCAAGACACTGCGGACGGCAAGCGCCGCATGCATCATGCCTGGCAGCATATCCTCGACCAGCTTTGCGTGGTGCTCAAGCGTGATCCTCGGGTACGCCCGGACGCCTTTACCGATCAGTTTTCTGCCGAGCAATTTGCCGAGGTCCTGTTCTCGCTCGTGCTCTCTGCCGTGATTCGGCAAGATTTCGATCCGAGTGCCGCGCTCGAGATTACGCGCCGAACCCTCTACTAACGGCCCCGCGCAAGGCGGGGATTTTTATGGTTAGAAAGTGAACAGCGTTCACGTTAAGGAGGTGGTGCGTGGCACCAAGAACCAAAACCGTTCGTTTGCAACCATTCATTAAGGGAGACGTATATATGCGTGCTTTATTCGAAACGCTATTCGACATCGTCTATCTGGTGACGGTCATTACCCTCGGCATTCGCATGATTCGCGGCAGCAAGGGCAACCGTCAGTTCCAGCTGTTTGGCTGGATGGCGGTCGTTTTGGGCGCCGGTGATTCGTTCCACCTGGTCCCCCGCGCGCTGGCGCTCTGCACGACCGGCTTTGACGCTTATGCCGTGCAGCTGGGCCTGGGCAAGTGGATTACCTCGATTACCATGACCATCTTCTACGTACTGCTCTACTACGTGTGGCGCGAGCGCTACCAGGTGAAGAACCACGTCGGAACGACCGTGGCGATCTTTGCCCTGGCCGTCATGCGTGTCGCGCTGTGCATGCTGCCGCAAAACCAGTGGCTCACCAACCAGACCCCGCTTGCATGGGGTATCCTGCGCAACATCCCGTTTGCCATCATGGGCCTTATGGTCATCGTGCTGTTTTACCGCAGTGCCAGGGAAGATAACGACGAAGCCTTCCGCTGGATGTGGCTCACCATTGTGCTGAGCTTTGGCTTCTACATTCCCGTGGTCCTGTGGGCCGAGGTTGTCCCGGCTATCGGCATGCTCATGATCCCCAAGACCTGCGCGTACGTGTGGACCGTGCTGATTGGCTACAGCGCCATGAAGAAGGAGTGCTAGGTCCATCTTCTAAATGTTTCGCCCGCCCGGCGGCGGAATATAAGGTTTCCTACTCTACAGTCCTGCTCGCACGGAGAGCACATTAAGTGCTCTCCGGCTCGTGCGGAACTCGCGATAAACCTTATATTCCGCCGCCGGGCGGGCGCCCCTTTATTGATGGAAGGCCTTATAAGCGGATATTCCATGTCCGGATGTATTCAGAGCGGGACGGGCTTTCCGAATGGGCGGGGTCTTGGAAAGTATGTCCCGGAATCAAGGCTTGGAATGGGATGCACTTTCCGGTTGAGGGGCTCAGTGGAAAATGCATCCCAGTATTCGGCTGAGAAATGGGACACGGTTTCCGGTTGAAGCCTTGGCGGAAAATGTGACCCGGAATTTGTGATCGGAGTGGGACGCGCTTTCCCATCGGTGTCACAAGCGGAAACCGCATCCCACTCCGGACCTGAAGATTGGGACACGCCTTCCAGAAGGTATGGGCTGCGAACTACAATGGGCTGCCTTAAACCCGCAGGGGGGTTAAAAATAAATAAGACATAGGGCAGTATGTTTTAATGTCGGGGGGGGGCGCATTCTTTTAGATATTCAAAAAACAGACCCCCTATGAAGAAGATGCGTAGGGGGTTAGTAGTAGATATTGGATATGGCAGTCCGGTATGGGGATAAATGACCGCTTACGCCTAAATTGGTAGCGTTTGGCGCTGAGAGCTTGATAAAAATGCAGGACATCGCTAACGTTTTTGTTACGAAAAGAATTCAAATTGGCTTTTTTTCGAACTCACTTTTTAGTGCCTTGCGGTGCCCGAGGAAAGCGACTGCCCCTTCAGGGGATCGAATAAGGCCTCGATGGGGATGGATTAATCGTTTTGATGACTCGCGGACTCAAACGTTTTATTGCACTTCTTAGCAGTCTGGCGCTTGCGCTTGTCATAGCCCTTGCCGTTGTTTCTTTTGCTCCCCGCGCATTTGGATACACGCCTTTTGCAGTGCTTTCGGGCTCTATGGAGCCCAAGCTTCCCGTTGGCTCCATGGTGTTTGTTCGCCAGGTTGAGCCATCGGATATTGCCGTGGGCGACAATGCAACTTTTTACCGATCGGACGGCGCCGTAGTGACCCACCAGGTGTACGAGGTCGACCCTGTGGCGCAGACGATCAGCACGCAGGGAATCGCAAACAAAAATGCAGATGGAAGCATCATGCACGACGCCGAGCAGACGCCTTTTTCACGCGTGATCGGCGTCGTTTCTTTTTGTGTCCCTTACCTGGGCTTCGTTAACGCATATTGCACGACGATGCCCGGTTTGCTTGTTGTGGTGGCCGTTCTGGCGCTGCTGGTCGCGGCGTCGATAGTGCTCGATCGGATGGTTCCCGACGAGCCTGCGGGCAAGCATACCCGCGCGCATGTGAGAGAGCGGCGTTCATAGCAGCAGGGAGAGGTGTCGGCGGCGGCAAGGGCCGTTGCCGGGGAAGTCGGTTTTCGAAAGGAAGAGAACGATGGAAAACAAGAAGAAAAAACGCTACGGCATCGTTGCCGCCCTGCTGCTGCTGGTGCTGGCTGCCGGCGTGGGCACCTATGCATGGCTGACAGCCACGCAGACGCTGAACAACGTGTTTACGGTGGGCAGCATCAACATTCCCGAAAAGAAGCCCGATCCCGACCAGCCCGATAAGCCTGGCACCGATAATAATACCGACAAAGCCTATCTGTTCGAGACCAAGTGGAAAGACAACTCCAAGATTGTTCCTGGCTCCAGCACCGATAAGAACCCGAACGTTGGCATCGCGAAGGGCTCAGACGACGCCTACGTGTTCATCTACGTGAAGAACGCCATGGTCAAGGATGACACCGCTGCCAAGAACACCCCGTACTTCGCCCTCAACGACAACTGGAAGCCGGTTGATGGACAGGTGACCTCCTCTGCCGACGGCCAGTACCTGAGCGGTCTGTTCATGTACGCCAAGGGTGCTACCGATGACAAACCTGTTGCCCTCCCCGCCAAGAGCGCTACTGAGGACGTCTACACCGGCGAGCTCTTTAGCAAGGTTGTGTTCCCGGGCACCCTGGAGGGCTCCATGGTCGCCACGAACCCCACGATGAAGGTTTCCGCCTACATCTTCGGAGCCGACCAGACGGACGGCAACACCAGCGCTGCTGACAACGCCGTCACTCAGGCCAAGACTTGGGCTAATACCATTAAGAACCAGTAGTAGCCCCACCCCCACTGAGATCCCAGCCCGCTCCCCATCCCCATTTTCGGGCCGGGATCTCGGTCCCCTTTTGATCGACGATTGGCGAACGTAATGCTCAACAATCTTTCCGACAATCAGAAACGCACCTTGGCGCTTGCCGCGATGGCGCTGTTGGCCCTGGCGTGCCTGTGTGGCACGCTGGCTTTTACCGTTGATATGGTTCCGGCGAACAACGTCCTATCGTTTGGCAGCGTGAAGGTACGAGTCTGCGAATACACCCTAAACGAGCAGGGCGAGGAGATTCCGTTTGAGGCCGACGAGCGCGGCGACTATCCCGATACCAAGGCCGGGGGCTCTGACATCAGCCGCATTGTGCGCGTGGAGAACGCCGGCGCGCAGCCTGAGTACGTTCGCGCTCGTCTGCGCATGACGTCGGTGGCGCCCGACGGTTCGAGTGCGGACGCCTCGGGCAACGTCGCCTTTCACGTGAACGCGGGCGAGGGGTCCCCGTGGATCGATGGCGGCGATGGGTGGTACTACTACCGCGGATTGGCCGGACGCGGGGGCGTGCTCGATTCCGGTGCCATGACGGAGAGCCTCATGAACTCGCTGCGATTTGTGGGCGACTACCACGATGCCGCGCGCGGCGGCTCATACAGGCTCGATATCGACGTCCAGGCCGTGCAGGCCAAAAACCAGCAGGCAAACGATACCGTCCTCGACGTGCTCGACGTCGTGGGCTGGCCGGAGGCGAACTAGCCCATGGAGATTAAGAACATGAACCGAGGCGTGCTCGGCAGGCTGATCGCTGTGGTGGCAATCGCCCTTTGCTGCGTTGTAGCGCTGCCGGCGGCAGCGTATGCCGAGGATGTGCCCGAGGACAAGACCGAATTCCATATCACAAACAGGAACGACTTCCTGGCGTGTGTCGCGCTGTCGCGACAGCGCGACACGTCGCAGTGGCGCGTCTATCTCGATAACGATATCGTTCTTAACGATGATGATATGAACGCCATTGTTGCGGATACGGTCAAGCACCTCTCCTTTGGCAACAAAGAACATCCCTTTAAGGGCGTCTTTGACGGTCAAAACCATACCGTGAAGGGCCTGAACTACGAGAATAAGGTCTTGGATCCCGAGCGCGACACGGGCTTTTTTGCCGAGACCGATGGCGCCACCATCAAGAACTTCTTGGTCAAGGATGCCAACATTTGGGCTGACTTCCGCGGCGGCATTATCGTGGGCAGGGCGATCAACACCCACTTCGAAAACGTTATGGTTATGGAGAGCACCCTGCACGTTACGTGTGCCAACAACATGCTCAATGTGATTACCAATGCGGGTTTTGAGGGGGGCCTGATTGCCGGCGAGCTCGATGGTTGCACCCTCTACAACTGCGAGGTCCGTGGTGGCCGCGCCGTTAACAACACGACTTCGGGCGTACAGGCAATCGGTGGCGAGGGCCTGTATATGGCGGCGTTTGCCGGCTACGTTAAGAACTCGACCATCGAGTATTGCCGCGTGACGCCTACGCGCAACGAGGATGGCTCGATTGCCGAGAAGGGCATGACCGACGTTACCAATAAATACGATGTGGCCATTGGCGCCCTGGGCGGCAACAACGTGTACGCCTCGGGTTTTGTGGGCTGCATGGCAGAAGGCGCTAAAGTCATTGACTGCTTTTCAACGGCGAAATGCTATAGCTATGCTGCTTCTTACGTGGGCGTTGTCTCCGTAACGCGCGCTTGGACGGGCGGTCTTGCAGGCCGCATCTTGTCTAAGAGCGGTAATGAAATCACTCGCAGCCATTTCGCCGGCGATTTGAGCTCGCGCCAGTACAACCCCATCGCCGTGATCCCCATTATTCAAAACGACGTGAACCTGGGCGGTATTGCTGCACGCGCTAATGCGGGTGATGCGACTATCACTGATTGCTACTTCAAGCCCAGTGTCAGCCTATCCGGGTTTAGTCAGGGTACGGCAGCCAAGAAGAAGATTTACGCCCTTGCGGGTGATGGCACGGTATCCGGTGCCGGATTCGGTCCCTGGGACGACGAACGCTACGTCACACGTGAGCTGTGGGAGCAGCATGATTACGACTTCTGTGCCGGCACCATGCGCTCGACTGCTAACGATGCGTATCTGAATGACTCACACCCCAATGAGTGGGCGATGGACTACAAACTGAATATTCCCGTGCATGGCCAGAGCGTTAAGGCGACGATTGATTTTCCTGGTGCAGGCATCGCGACCATCGAGGCAACCAAACTCGGTATTGATCAGGCGACCTCTGATCCGTATACCTTTGCCGTGAGTGCCGTGCTGGCGGGAACGGCCCAGGGCTTGGCCCAGGGCGATACGTCGGTAACGTTTAAGCAGGATACCTCCGCAAAGCCTGAGGGGCTGAGCGGGGAGAACGGCGGCTACCGTTTTATGGGCTGGTTCCGCGAGCCCGATGTGCAAGTGAATCGAATTGGACAAGACAACAGCTGGTTTGACGGCAAGACCGATGCCGATGCTGTGGCTGCTGGCAAGCAGGTCCAGAAGAGCGAGTTGCACGACGAAACGTCAACCTATACTGCCGATAACGCGAAAGGGGCCAAGGCTTTTGAGGGCAATGACCTGTTTATCGCTTCGTACGAGGCACAGGTGCTGTTCTATAACGTTAAGGGCGAGACGCTTGATTGGAAAACCGGTGCTGCGCACGGCAAGTCAACTGATTGGTACCGCTATGGCGTGGGTTTGACGCCCGCTGCCCCCGCGGATCGCGGCAACTTGAAGCCTACCGCGACATTTATCGGCTGGACCACGCAGCCTAGCAGCGAGGCGGGGATGAATGGTGGCTATGCCGCCATCACCTCGACTCAGTTAGCCGAGCTTAAAAATCAGGGAGCTTTTTATCCTGCGGGTTGCGAGATCACGGTTGTCCGTCCTACCGACTTCTACCCGGTGTACAGCGACTACGTGTCGAACATCATAACGGTGTTCGAGGGCAATGAGCAGGACACAACCGACGATAAGACTCTGCGCGACGGTGTGGGCAAAACCAATGTCGACGTCCAGACTACCGAGGACGGCACCAGCGTCTACACGGTACAGGTGTGCAACACGGAAGGTACGCCCCTGTCCAATGGCGGCAAGCTGCCCGATGGCTATCGCTTCTTGGGTTGGTACGAAAACAAGGGAACCGAGGATGCTCCGCTCGAGGTGCGCGTAAGCCGCGATCCCAGCTATACGCTCCCCGCAGATGTCGATTTAACCGCGCCGCATACCTACATCGCCCGCTTTGAGTACCGAGTGGATTATTACGTTCGGGCTTATACCAACCATGAGTTTACGGACAGCAAGCTACTTTGTTCCGTTTGGAATCGCTATCAAACGCCCTTTGAGGAAAACGTCGGTAGTACCTTCGTGCGTGAAAACGTCGTCCACTGGGGTCCGGAGCATGTTGACCACGGTATAAAGGATAGGTATGACGAAACGTGTGGCACGCGCTTCACGAAGAAAACCCTTGTCGTGAGTCCCCTTAACGCGTACTCGCACAACGTTAAAAACGATACGGGAGCCGATACTCTAAAAAACCTCTATGCCGATACTGATTTTCCAGGCGCTGCAACTCTAAGCGATACTTGGACTTCGGCTTCGCTGAACGTAACGGCCAAACTGGTGAATGATCGCTATCGCCTGAATTTCTGGACGCTTGAGCGCGATGGTGAATATTGGACATATGTGAAAAATCCCATCGAGAGCATAGTGCGTACAGATAAGAAGTACTACGTTCGCGCGATGATTACCACGGACGTTAATTTCTACAACAAGGGCGATAATGTCGTGAGGACTGCCACGCGGCGCTATGAGAGTAACTTGCTGCAGACCAAGGTGAACGGGGCGGATCCGACGTTCACGTATTACTACCCGCATGTTAATAAGTCGGTTAAAGTGGCCGAAAAACCAGAAGATGGTGAGAAAGGATCGTATGAGAGCCCCCTGACCCTCGAAGCTTCCCCGACCGATGCCGACATGGCCGTGCCGGGCTATAAGTTCCTGGGCTGGATTTCGACCGCCGAGGTCAAGAAGGATTCTGCCGTCTGGAAATATATCTATGATGTCGCCAACGACCCCTATGTGACGAGCGATCCGGAAAAGGCGGCGCCATACTTGGCGACGGATGACTCCAAGGTCACCCAGTGTCAGGATGCCTATCCCGTCTACGCAAAGTTCGACGTCAACTACACCACCAACCTGCACCGCGCCGGTTTTAATGGCACTTCCGAGGTGAATGTTCCTAGGTATGACATCACCCCTAATCTCAATGCGGATACCGATCCCGCCACGGCAACGGTGACTCCTGATATCGAAACGACGGTATACAAGTCAGGCGGCGAGTTATACAAGCTGAATAAGGTCGAAATCGAACTCCCGAACGGTGAGGTCAAGGAGCTCGAATCTGACGGCAATAACTCGTATACCTATCCGGTGGAGCCGGGCAAGCCTTACATGTTTGTGGCCTACTACACGCCCATTGCGGTGGTATATCACCTGAACGACACCGATATCGATGGCAAGCTCGCGCAGGAGGGCAATACGCTCGGCAGCCTTAAGGATGGCATGCCGCTGCCGACGTATAACGTTGGAGACATCGATGCTGCAACGAATGCATACAATGCCTTCGTAGGCTGGACGGAAACTAAACCGGCATCCGGCAACGGCTATGTCGTTTGGTCGGACGGCCTTCCCATGGTGAATACAAACACTGTGGTTAACGCCCCCATGGAGCTGTACCCGGTTTACCGTCCCAGCGCGGTAAAAGTCCAATCGAATATCGATGTCAAGCTGGATAACCCCGATTCCGTGCGTTCTCTTTCGCGCACCGACTCTGGCGATCAAATTTCGCTGGAAGTAAGAGCTACAGCTGAGGTTGTCGGCAAGGATGGCACCAAGTACGACTTTGTCGGCTGGTCGCGTGACTATGAATCCGATAGTAAATACACTCTGATGACCGAAGACGATAAGTATCCCCTCGAGGGCAGCGAGCCCTTTGAGAGCGCGACGTATACCGCGGTGTACAAGGTCACGCCGTATAAGGTGCGCTATCACGGCGTCGACGGGGCGGTCATCTTTACGGCGACGGTCGACTCGGACGGCGAGCGAGCGACGGGCGCCGGCTTTGTCCATAACGTCGATGTTCCCAAGGTGGATGAGAGCGGCAACCCGGTCTATGACAAAAACGGCAATCCCGAGATGGAGAAAAAGTCCGTGGCATACGACCCGGACGCCCACTCCAAGATCGTCGCGCTGCTCGATGAACAGGCGGCCAGCGGTGACGTACGCGAGCTCTTCCTGGAGTGGCGATATGTGCCTGCCGTTGGCGCTCCGAAGTCTTGGAATGAGTTTAAGGGCGAGCCGGTCACGGGAGACATGGACCTGTATCCCGTGACGTATCGCGTGGTTGCCAACGATACGTCTGATCCCGCGAGCCCCGTAACTATGACCGCGCAGCTTAAATGGCTGCTCGATCCCGCCGCCGCCAACACCGTCGATGACGGTGCCGACAAGGCGCCGTTTAAGGTCTGCTTCGCCGAGCCGTTTATGGGGACGCAGCTGACTGTTACCGTTAAGCGGGCGAGCTACGGTCCTGGTGCGTCCATGGCGGAGGAACCCGTTAACGACCAGTATGTCTCGCTCTACAGCCTGGGTTCGGGTAATGGTTCGTTCGACCTGGCCAACCGTCTGGAGTCCAAGAAGACAGGCGAAGGCGAGCAAGGTCCCGGTAATGCCGTGTTCAGCTTTGCCCAGACTCATGCACTGACGATCGTTAAAAAAACTACCGATGCCAGCGCTATGGGACAGACGTTCCGCTTTAAGGTGACGAAGACGGCGGAGGGAGCCTCTCCCGAGACGCGCGTGGTCGAGGTGAAGGTCGATAAGCAGCAGCCGGAAAACGGTGAGACCTGGTATGTCGGCAGCGTGCAGTTCGCCGCTCCGGCGGGCATCTATACCGTCGAGGAAGACACGAATTGGGCATGGCGCTACGAGGGCGAGCTGAGCACGCCGGGCAAGGCGCCCGGTAAATCTGCCGAGCTGACGATTTCGTCTGCTTCGAGCGCGGGCGATGCGGTGGTGACGTGCGTCAACACGCGCGCGAAGGACAAATGGGTCGATGGCGGCTCGCGTGCCAAGAATGTTTGGGAAAACGGCACGCTGAGGAGGGAGGACAAGGATGACTAAGCGCAAGCGGATCGTTGCCCTCCTTGTCGGCGTCCTCCTTTTGGCCGGCGTCGTCGGCACCTTTGCGTGGCTTTCGGTTACGGGCGTGCTGGTCAACGAGTTTGGCTTTGGCTCGGTGGCGCCTTCGGTGGACGAGACGCTCAAGGACAACGTGAAAAGGGATGTCTCGGTAAAAAACACGGGCTCGGCTCCGGCATACCTGCGTGTCGCGGTGGATATCTACTGGCAGGATAAGGATGGCGCGCGCCTGTGGGATGAGCCGGTTGCCGGCACCGACTACACCATTGAGTGGGGCGATAAAGGCGATGCCTCCGCCACTAACAGACCTTCGTCTTGGGTTCGCTCGGCCGACGGGTTCTACTACTGGACGTCTCCCGTTGCGCCGCTCGGCAAGACGGGCGTGCTCATCAAGAGCGTGTCCGAGAAAAAGACGGATGGTAAGAACCTGGTCGTCGACATTTCGACCCAGGCAATTCAGTCCACGCCCGACGATGCAGTTAAAGAGGCATGGGGTTGCACGGTCAATGATGGCGTGCTGGTGCCGCCGCATGGAGGTGCGTAAGTATGGCGTTCCCGATTCGCAAAGGCGTTGTGCGCTCCTTGCGTTGCATGGTCGCGGCCATTTTCTGCATTGTTGCGATCGCCGTTCCTGCCCGTGCATTTGCCGACGCTCCATCGATTGCCTATGACGGCAACGCGCACCAGCTGACGGTCTCGGGAGCAACGGGCACCTCTGGGGAGCCCGATCTGTTTCCGGCCTTTAAAGATTTGATGCCCGGTGATACGCGCGATCAGCAGATTGAGATACGGGCCACGGGCGTAAAGTCCCAGGTACGCGTGTTTGTGCGGGCCGTTGTCGATCACGAGACGGCACACCAGCTGTCGCCCATTACCTTAACGGCGTCGGTAGGCGATGCGTCTGCAGGCTGGCTCCAGACGGGAACGCCGGGCAGCGTGTTCGCCTGTCCCACGCAGGTCGCAACGTTCACGAGCGATGGCAGCACGGTGCTCAATCTGCAGCTGAATGTCCCGACGTCGGTGGGCAATGAGCTTGCCGACGCAAACAAGGCAATTCGCTGGGAGATTACCGCCGAGGACGATGGCGAGAAGATTCCCGTGCGACCTGCTGGCAGTAAGAGCCTCGGTCTGTTTGGCCTGGCGGCAACCGGCGACAGCACGCTCGCATTGCTCTTGGTGTTGCTGACGCTTGCAATCATCGCTTTCATGGCCGCGCTGCTTTTATCCCGGAGGGATAAGCGTTAGGTCCATCTTCTAAATGAAACGTCCTCCCGGGCGTCGGGGCACGAAGTTCCCTGCTCTACAGTCCTGCGCAAGACGAAGGCCACATTAAGTGGCCTTCTTTGCGTGCGGAACTCGCGATGAACTTCGTGCCCCGCCGTCCGGGAGGACGCCTCTTTATTGATGGGAGGCCTGATAGGTCGATGGTTCCGTGCCCGGATGCGTCCAAAGTGGGACGGGCTTTCCGGATGGGCAGGCTTTCGAAAAATGCGTCCCGGAATTTGCCTTTGGAATGGGACGTAGTTTCCCGTTGAGGTGCTTTGCGGAAAGTGCATCCCACTCTGGGCGGTCGAAGTGGGACACACTTTCCCAAAGGCGCTCCAACGGGAAATTGCGTCCCATTATTCGGTCAAGAAACGGGATGCATTTTCCCAATGAGAGCAAAACCGGAAAATGCATCCCACAATCAGCCCTCAAAGTGGGACGCCGTTTCCCAATGAGGCTCAAGCGGAAAATGCGTCCCGGAATTTGCGCTCAAAGTGGGATGCGGTTTCCGGTTGAGGGTCTAAGGGGAAAATGCGTCCCAGAATCGACGCTTGAAATGGGATGCAGTTTCCCGATGAGGCACTCGACGGAAAATACATCCCAGAAATGGCCTTTGAGCTGGGATAAGATTTCCGCGGCATCTCGGATTCTCAAAAATGAGACACGCCGTTGGCGAAAATGAGACACGTGATATCGGGCATCGGATGTATCATTTGCAAAAATGAGTCCACTCCACTCGAATAAAGCGAGGTCCCTCATGTACGTTCCACACCCCCGTATCCGTAGGCTGTCGAAAATCCCGCTTGTTGGGACGGCGGCGCTTGCTGCGTTGATCGCCACGAGCGTCGCCTGCTTCACGGCCACGCCCCAGGTTGCCCAGGCGGCAGACGCGCCCGCAATCACCGATATGACCGAGCAGGATTATCAAGCCCTGGGTCTGGGCACGAGCGAGGACATTCCGGCCGATACCGTTGGCCCCTATTCCACTGATACCCCCACGACGTTTGCCACGCGCAGCGAGGTCTATATGGCAGCTAACGGTAGCCATGGCAATCGCTACACTCTGCGCGACAAGCTCGAGAACGTCGAGCGCGGTGACATTGGCGGCAGCAGCAAACTCACCGATGGCTATGGAAGTGTGTGGGGCGCCGCAAAGTTCTGGCAAAACGTCAACAACTTCGATACGAACAGCGATCTCTACAAGCATAGCGACTACGGTGGCGGCACCTGGTCGTACCTAAGCAACAATGAGTCCTCAACAGTACTCGCCAACGACAACAACGGTTTCTCGGGCATTCACGCCACGAGTGTTGAGTTCTGCAGCGACGCCAACACGGGCAAAAAGAGCCGCGTTGCCGAGCTCCGTGCCTACGGCGACAGTTCCTCCACGACGATTGACGGCAAGTCATACGCCGGAAAGGTTGAGCTGGTCCTCTACTCGTTTAGCAACGGGCGTACGCGCACTCTCGACACACACCTGCCGGTGACGGTCAACACTAATATGATGTACGAAGGCCGTTTTAAGTACCTGGATGCCGGTTACCTGCAAGAGCACGACGCCGTCTTTGATGTCGAGGCGGGCGATGTCGATGGCGACGGCGTCGACGAGCTTTTTGTCTACGCGGGCTGCTATGTCGACGAGAACGGCGTGCGCAAGGCTGTAGTCGACATGTATGACTTGGAGGGCGGCAACTGGAAGCAAAGCGTCGTCAAGATCGATGCCGGTAACGCCGCGGACTACACCACGCACAACAAGGGCGGGAACGACTCCTGGACGCAGCTTCAGTCAGCTCCTGTCGTTTCGCTAGCGGCTGGCGACCTCGATCGCGATTTTTGCGATGACCTCGCCATCGTGGTCTCGGCACCCTACGGCAAGAAGAATATTGATAAGTCGACGCATTGCGAGCTGTTTTCGTGGGATGCATCCAAGGGTGCGCTCGTCCATGTCGATGCTCTGGGCGACGCGGGCGCAATCTCCCTCTCCGCGAACGGCAAGACCATGGTCGCTGCGAATGCGACGTTCGGCACGTTTGCCGCCTACGATGAAGAAGGAAAGAAGACGGGTGAAACCGTCACGGGCCTTATTCTTGCGGGCTATGACTGGCAACGCAGCGCTTTTGATTACGGCGCTTCTGACGGCAGCAAGGGGCTGTACGGCGCGCTGTACCGCTACGCGTATTTTGACTCGGAGTCTGGCGAGTTCAAGCTTTCCGATTGCTAGGAATACAGAGACGGGCTCCTCGCCTCCTATGGGCTGATGCATGTGCCCAACAGCGCATGGAAGGATAGCGCTCAGGATAAGCGCTATCCGTGCACCTTGGCGCCTATTGCCCTTGCCGCTGCCAACCTTGACGGCCTGTCCGAGCAGCTGGCGGTCGACGAGGTGCTCGTGGGCGGCGATGTGTTCCGCGACTTTGCCTGCAACACGGCACAGAGCGGGGCTCAGGGCTTGGGGTCCATGGTCGGAACCATGAGCATGAGCGGTCAGCAATACAACAGCAGCAACAAGCATGACCACAAGGGTATAGAGCAGGTGTGGATCAGCGACGTCAAGGCGGGCAGCGTCTCGGGTTCGGACCGCTATAACGAGAGCTTTATCGCCGTGGTGGGCAAGCACCGCGACGAGGACCTGCGCAAGAACGATGACTACTATTGGATGACCGCCTCGCATTTTTCGCTCGACGAGAACGGAAAGGTGCGCCGCGGCGAGGAGCAGGTGATTAGCGAGAGCAACCGTCGCGGCACTACCTATGGCACATTTATCTCGCTCGCGCTGCCCGATGTCGACAACGACAGCGTCAAGATCACGTACAAGGACCGCTACAAGGTCTATACCAACCCGCGCGTGCTTGCCGTGCTGCAGGATGCGCCCTATGTTGAGGATCTGGAGCAGGCATACGGCTATCTGGTGTTGGGCGGCACGTCATACGGAGAGGAAAAGGGCACTGGGACATCCCAGGGCTATACCATTGGCGCCGAGTTGGGCGTTGCCGTCGAGGTGCAGACCGGTCCGCCCCTGGTCGCGATGAATGCTTCAGTCGATTTTGCCGCCGAGGGATGCTATGACTACCGGAGCGAGCGCACGGTCAGCGCAAGCGTAAGCTATGAGTCGCATGCCGGCGAGGGTGACAAGGCCGTGCTCTACACGATTCCGATGGTCTATTACGATTATGAGATCGAAAATGAGGAAACTGGTGGCAAGGGCGTGATGGCGGCGCCCGTGTCGCTCGGCGCGCAGACCTCGGTCGTTAATGTCGAGGCCTATGACCGCATTGCCAAACAGCACAATATGACGCCGCTCAGCTACTTTTTGACCAACCGGTCGGGAGAACCCGGAACCTATCAAACGACGCTCAACGGCGAGACTCCCGTTGGGGATTCCTTTGGCCTGGGCAAGCCTGGCGTAACGCGCGCCTACACGCACGATGGGTTTAACGGCGCCGCCGCGCAGTCGGGGGCGAGCATTGAGCAGACCATCGAAGTCGAGGAGGGCAAGGAGCAGGAGCTCGAGCTCGGCTTGACGCTGAACGGCAGCGTTGTCATGGGCGCGAAGCTCGCAAAGCACGAGTTGTTTGGCGGCCTGTGCTTTGGTGCCAACGCCGGCTTTACTACGGGTAACTCCTCGAGTGAATCGACCGAATACGGCGGCACCGTCGACAACCTGCCCGAGGCCGCGCAGGGCAAGTACGGTTTTGTGTGGCGTCTGGGCGTCAACGCGGTGGATGTCGACAAGTTCGAGGCAGACTCGGGCGACAAGCTCGGCACCAAGGACACCGACCAGTTCTGGATCGTGGGCTATGACGTTAAGGACGTCGAGATGCCCGACGCGCCGGCCGTGACGGGCTTTACGGCAAACGCCGTCGATTCGACCAGCGTTACGTTTAGCTGGGACGATGTACTCGCAAACAAGAGTGGCTTTAGCTACGGCGTGGGCATGCTGCAGAGCAATGCGGCGGATGCGGTCGTCAATAGCTGGAAGATTGCCGACAACACGCAGACCTCGCTCAAGTGGGATGGGCTGCAGCCCAATACGGAGTATCGATTCGCCATCGCCGCCGTTAAGAATGGATCCACGACCGAAACAGGTATTCGCTCGGCAATCATCACGGTCAAGACCATGCCCGATGGCATGACGATGACCGTGAGCGGACCTGCGGCGGGGTCGGATCTTGGATACGACTCTTCGGTTGAGCGCACGGCGGGAAGCCACCTGACGCTCTCGGCGATTGGCCATGTGAAGCAACTCGGTGCCGACGATAGCGAAACAGGACTGGCACCGACCTATATGTGGTACCGCAAGGGCCGCGGCGAGACAGAGTTTAAGCTCGTGGGTGCCGATGGCAACCTCGCGGCTGGAACGGCCTCAAAGCTCGAGATTGACCTGACCGCCGACGATGACGGTGCGCAGTATTACTGCCACGTGGGATACAACGACGTGGGCCTCGACACCGGCACGACGCTCGTGAATATCGAGGCCGAGGAGACGGCGCCCACAACGGTGAACGCCACCCCGATCCGCACGCGCCGCCTGTTCTCACAGGCAAGTGCGGGTGCCAAGAAGTTCCTGGACCATACGCTGGTAAACACCGCCAGCCCAACCGATTCCGAAGGCTCAAAGGACCCCGAGACTCCTGAGATCCCGACGAACCCGGACAAGCCCAAGTCCGACAACGGAGCTAAGACCGACACCAAGGTCAAGACTACGACCACAGCGAAGAACCTCGCAAACACCGGCGACCAAACATTCGCCCTAGTCGCCACCGCAGCAGCAGCGGGAGCAACGCTCGTAGTGATGGCCCTCATCATGCTGATCAAGCGCCGCAAGACCCACTAGTAGCCAGTCGAACATATCGACAACCCAAAAACCCGGGTAGCCAAAAAACAGGCCACCCGGGTTTTCTGTTGAGTGGAGACTCCGCAAGCGGAAACTGCATCCCACAATTAGCGCCCAGACCGGGACGCACTTTTCCAAAGGGTCCTCAACGGGAAACTGCGTCCCATAATTAGGCCGAGAAATGGGATGAACTTTCCCAATCGGGTCCCAAGCGGAAACTGCATCCCATTCCAGACAAGAATTTCGGGACACACTTTCCGCAAACAAAGAAGGCCACATAACGTGGCCTTCAACTTATATATGTTCGGCGATACACCCAAGACAAGCCACGCTCCAACAACAGGGCGTCTGTCCGGGCGGAGGCATATAAGGTTCATCGCGAGTTCCGCACGCAAAGGAGGCCACTTAATGTGGCCTCCGTCTTGCGCAGGACTGTCCGAGCAGGGAACCTTACATACCTCCACCCGGACAGACGAACCAGTTATGAGTGACCCGCTACTTGATCTTGGTTGTACCTGGCGCCAGGTTGGGGTCGGTTTCGTTGGCCTCGGTCTGGAAGTGCTCGGTGTACACGTTCTTGCCGTCGCGGAACATCTCGTAGTACTGCATCTTGGCGTAATCCTCGCGCGCCTTGGTGGCGGCTGCCGCGGCGGCGTCGTCACCGGTGACGTTGGAGGAGAGCGCCCAGCGCAGGCTGGCGTCCTCGTAGCCGACCGAGTTGATGGCGGGCAGCGACTCGCGCAGCGTCATGTGCGCTTTCTGGTAGTCGGTCAGCGGGGCGCCGATCAGCTGCATCAGCTGGGTGGACAGGTAGTTGGTGGACAGGTCGTCGGTCTCGCTCGTCTGGTCGCAGCCGGCAACGTCGTAGTTGGCCCAGATGATGTAGTCGGTCTGCCACAGGCGCTCCTGATGCGTAGCATCGTCTTCGCCGGTAAACCACTTGTCATTGAACTTGGACGGGAAGAACGGCTGGTGGTCGCCCCAGAACACCACGACCACCTTACGGTCGAGCTTGCTCAGGGCGTTGAGGAAGTAGCGCAGCGCCTGGTCGGACTGCTCGATGCACGAGACATACTCGTCGACATCGGAGAGCGTGCCGTCCTCGACGGTCTTGGCGTCCAAATCGGTCGTGTCGATATTCAGGTGCATCTGCTTGTCGACCGGCAGCAGGCCCGTATCGTAGCCCGAGTGGTTCTGCATGGTCACGTCGAAGATAAACTGCGGATCGGCGTTCTGGTCGAGCAGCTCAAGAATCTTGTCGTAGGTAGCCTGGTCGGTCACCATGCCGCGCAGGGTGTCGGCTCCCTGGAAGTCATTGATAGACAGGAACTGGTCAAAGCCAAAGTCCTTGTAGACGTTCTCGCGGTTCCAGTTGGTCGCGTGGTTGGGGTGCATGGCCGTGGTGGAATAGCCGAGCGATTTGAACTGTTCTGCCAGGTTCCCGGTCGTCTCCATGTTGTAGATGGTGTAGGGGTACACGCCCGAGCCCAGGTTGGCCATGGAGTTGCCGGTCATAAACTCAAACTCGGTATTGGCGGTACCGCCGCCGTAGGCGCTCACATAGAGCTTGCCGCGGCTGAGGCAGTTGGACAGGTTCTTAAAGTACTGCGGGCCCTCGTAGCCGGCGCGCATGTTCTGGTAGATCGAAAGGTCTGAGAAGGTCTCGTTCATGATGGCGATGACCGTGGGCTTCTCGCTGTCGAACTGCTCCTTTGCGGCGGCGCGCTCGTCGCTCTTGGCCGCGTCGGACTTGTCGTAGGCCTTGGCGTACTTTTTGAGCGTGGCCTTGGCATCGTCGACGGAGTAGTCGGCGGGTTTGGGCGGCTTGATGGACTGCGCCGCACTAATAAAGGCGGGCAGGTAGCCCTCGCGCCAGTAGCTCTCGAGCGGGCGCCAGGTGTAGACGGTGATGCCGAGGGTGTTGTAGTAGTCGATGAGCGTGACATGCGCGGTTACGCCGCCCAGGCACAGCACTGCCACGAGCAGGTTGGTGAGCAGCATGCGCTTGGCGTTGGCGGCACCCTTCTGACGGTGCGGTGCCACCAGGCCGGCGTACTCGCACAGCAGCATGGCGATGGCGGTAAAGCCCATGGACAGCACACAGAACAGCGAGATGGAGAAGGTGTAGCCGGTGCCGGCGACCGCGGCGGCGGTGGAGATGGCCGAAAGGTCGCCCGGCTGGATGGGCATGGATTTAAACGTGATGACGAAGAACTCGGCAATGCCCAGGACAAAGAGGGCAAAGGCCAGGACCGCGGGAGCTGCGCCGTGGCGCTGGAACAGGAAGAACAAGCCGATCATGAGCACGGTGATGATGGCCCACTCGAGCAGGATGCACAGGGGGTAGACCCAGGTAAAGTCGTGGTTGGACGAGACCTCCATGCCCAGCAGCGCAAAGACGCCGGCGAGCAGCAGGCACAGGACGGCGGCGACGAGTGGTTTGCCCACAAAGGCGCCGCGCAGGCGGGCGAGCTTGCCGGTGGGGGCGGGGGCGTCGGGCTTGGCGAACGCAAAGACGCGCGGGGCGATGCGATCGCGGGCGATGCTGGCCCAGGCGCATCCGGTGAGGATGGCGTTGGTCAGGATGAGCATCACAAAGGCGAGCGGCTCGTTTTGGGCGACGAGGCCAATGGCGCCCCAAATAGTCAAAAAGACCTGGAACAGGCCGAAGACGACGCTCCACCCAAGAGCGCTTTTGGCAACGGTGCCCGACTGAGCGCGAATGGCCTTGGCCTCGCGCAAGACAAGGTAGACGGTCGCCGCAAGACCGACGAGCGAGATGGCGGCAGCGAACATGCTGAGACTCCTCACAAACTAAAACGTACGAAAGCGGGGGTTTACCCGATTGTTACCAAGATATGCGCTGCAATTGGTGGCTGCGCACAACAACCAGCCATATTAACGCGCACGTGCGGCGGTGTGGCGCAATGTAGTGGCGGCCTGCGCGATAATGGACGGGAATTACACGGAAACGTAAAGGCTTCTTAAAGAATTAGCGAGGATAGAGCTATGGGCGAGCAGGTTTGTATGACGGGCACCGAGTACTGCGGCGGAGCTGTGGGCGTGGACGCGGGCGGCTATCCGGTCGAGACTACGGGCAACGCGGCGCTGGACATCTTGGAACACCGCTCGTCCACGCGTGCCTTCGCGCGTGATGACGACGACCGTCCCGTGGCGGTGACCGACGAGCAGCGGGCGGCGATCTTGCATGCGGCGAGCCGCGCGCCGTCGGCGGGCGCCATGATGATGTATTCCATCGTGAGCATCCGCGAGCAGGCAACGCTCGACCGCCTGGCCGACCTGTGCGACCACCAGCCCATGATCGCCAAGGCGCCCTGGGTACTTATATTTGTGGTCGACTATGCCAAGTGGATCGATCTGTTTGAGCACGTGGGCTGCTTTGAGCCCGAGTTTGTAGAGCGTACGGGCAAGGCGCCCCGCCGCGCGCCGGGTCTGGGCGACTTTGCCATCGCGGCTCAGGATGCCGTGATCGCCGCGCAAAACGCCGTGGTTGCCGCCGAGGCCCTGGGGCTGGGGAGCTGCTATATCGGCGACATCGTCGAGAACGCCGAGGAAGTTGCCGCGCTGCTCGATCTGCCGCCCTATACCATGCCGCTGTCGATGCTCATCATCGGCACGCCCCGTAAGGAGCGCCCGGCAATCGCGCACCCCGTGGTGAACCTGGTGCACGAGGAGCGCTACTGCCGCGCCGATGCTGCGACCATGGACGCGCAGGTGGCCGAGATGGATGCGATGTTTCGCCCGCACGCCCGCGAGGTGGGGGAGCGCGTCGTGGATATCTACACCCGCAAGCACACGAGCCCCTTTATGGCCGAGATGAGCCGCTCCATGGAGTGGTGGTTCAAAAACTGGCTCGGAAAATGACGAATGTGACAAGGGGATAGTCCCTTTGTCACACTTCATATCGCCGCGGTGGCCTAAAGACTGTATAAATCTTTATCTAGCTGGGAAAACAGTGCATTAAAACATGGGCCGATTACCTATAATCCCTTCGAACATTAAAGTTGGGAGGAAACCGGCTTATGGAACAAAAGGCCAAGGAGGCAGCCTCGCACGCTGCGATTCCTGTGAGCATCTCGGCGATGCTCGTCACGCTGGGCGTGGTGTACGGCGATATCGGCACCAGCCCTATGTATGTAACCAAGGCGCTCGTTGCCGGCAACGGCGGTATCGGAAGCGTCACGGAGGAGTTCGTGCTCGGCGCGCTCTCCCTTGTCGTGTGGACGGTCACGCTGCTGACCACCATCAAGTATGTGCTCATCTCGCTGCGCGCCGATAACCATGGCGAGGGCGGCATCTTTGCCCTGTACAGCCTGGTCAAGCGTTGCGGCAAGTGGCTTATCATCCCCGCCATGCTGGGTGGCGCCGCGTTGCTCGCCGACGGCATCCTGACGCCGGCCGTTACCGTTACCACGGCCATCGAGGGCCTGCGCACTATCCCGGCGGTTCATGCCGTGCTGGGCGATGACCAGGGCCGCGTCGTCGCCATTACGCTCGCCATCATCATCGTGCTCTTCTTGGTACAGCGCATCGGTACGGCCAAGATCGGTCACGCCTTTGGCCCCATCATGACGCTGTGGTTTCTGTTCCTGGGCGGCACGGGTCTGTTCTTTGTCTTCCAGCACCCCGCCGTGCTGCTGTGCCTCAACCCGGTGCGCGGCATCGCCTTTTTGCTAAGCCCCAACAACCACGCGGGCATCATGATTCTGGGCAGCTGCTTCCTCGCCACCACCGGTGCCGAGGCGCTCTACTCCGACATGGGCCACGTCGGCCGCGGCAACATCTACGCCACCTGGCCGTTCGTTAAGTGCTGCCTGCTGCTTTCCTATATGGGCCAGGGTGCTTGGCTTATGAACAACGCCGCAAACCCCGAGCTCATGGGCATTGCCGACCTCAACCCGTTCTACCAGATGCTCGCCCCGGGCCTGCGCCCGTTTGCCGTCGGCCTTTCCACCATCGCGGCCATCATCGCCTCGCAGGCGCTCATCACCGGCGCATTCTCGCTGGTGTCCGAGGCCAGCCGCCTGGACCTTATGCCGCACATGCAGGTCTTCTACCCTGCCGAGACCAAGGGCCAGCTCTACATCCCCATGGTCAACAACGTTATGCTTGTCGGCTGCGTCATCGTGGTGCTGCTGTTCCAGAACTCGGCGCATATGGAAGCCGCCTACGGCCTTGCCATTACGCTGACTATGATGTGCACCACGCTGCTGCTCTTCTTCTACCTGCACGAGGAGCGCAAGCTCAAGGTTGCTCCGTGGATCTTCGCGGCCTTCTTCCTTTTGCTCGAAGGCTTCTTCTTCGTGAGCTCGCTCACCAAGTTCTTTCACGGCGGCTACTTCACCATCCTCATGGCTGCACTCATCATGGGCATTATGGTGTGCTGGTACAACGGCACGGCGGTCGAGCAGCGCCAGTTTACGCTGCTGCCGCTGCGTAGCTACCTGCCGCAGCTCAAGCGCCTGCGCGACGACGACCGTTACGAGCGCATGAGCGACAACGTCGTGTACCTGACCAAGGACACCCATACCGACTACATCGACCGCGATATCGTCTACTCGATCTTGGACAAGCATCCCAAGCGTGCCCACGCCTGGTGGTTTGTGAACGTCGAGACCATGGACGAACCGCACACCTTTGCCTATTCGGTCGAGACGTTCGGCACCGACTACGTGTTCCGCGTGCATCTGTACCTGGGCTACAAGATCAACCAGCGCGTCAATGCCTACCTGCGTCAGGTTGTTCAGGACCTGGCTGCCACCGGCGAGCTGCCGCCGCAGACGCATGACTACTCGGTCTACAAGGATCCGGGTAACATCGGTACGTTCAAGTTCGTCCTGATCCGTAAGCTTCTGGCGCCCGAGAGCGACGTGGAGCCCAGCGAGCGCACGGCCATCACGCTCAAGTACATCATCCGCCGCGCCGCCGGCACGCCCGCACGTTGGTATGGCCTGGAGAACTCCAACGTGAGCTTTGAGTACGTGCCGCTGTTCACCAAGTTCAAGGCCGTGAATAAGATGCAGCGCCTGGCTCCCAACGAGCGGCCGTAGGCGCCGACAGGCTGCATGGAGCTGGTTTTCGATGGACAAGATTGAGGCTGGGGAGGCAAACATGGAAACAAAGGCGCTTGATGGCCGCGAGGCGGTGGTCGAAATGGTGCGTGAGGCGCGCGTCGACGCCGCCGAAGATCGGTTCTTTACGAATCGCGCCAACATGGACATGGCCGACCGCGTGATCTCGATCGTGGCACTGGTATTTGGAGCGGTGTGCGTGTGCGCACTGCTCGCGCACGTGCTGTTTGTCTAACGACTGCAGGTTGCAAAGGCTATACACTTGGAACCACCACAAGGGAAACCACCACAAAGGTGCCCCTTTGTGGTGGTTTTTGTTTTTGAGAGAGGGGTGGGGCGCTGATGGACGTCCGTACGGACGGCGATATTGCCGATAGCTTTTGGTGGCGGCGCACAACGCTGACGCGCCGCACTCCTCTGTATGACGCCTGCGTATCAGTGGGGCTGCTGGTCGCGGCGACGATTGTGGGCGCGCTGCTCGACCATCCGGGTCTCGCGCCGAGTATCATGATCGTCTATGTGTTCGCCGTTCAGCTGTGCGCATTCTTTACCTGGAGTCGCCTGTATTGCTTGCTGAGCTCGGCTGCCGCCGTGGCGCTCTACAACTTCTTGTTTGTCGACCCGCGCTACTCGCTGTCGCTTATCGACCGCGTCTATCCCGGCATGTTCTTCATCATGTTCGTGGTCTCGCTTGTGTCGAGCTCGATTGCGTTGGCCCTGCGCCGCGCCTTGGCACAGGCTGCCGCCAGCGACCGCCGCACGCATATGGTGCTCGAGACCAACCGCATGTTGCAGCGCTGCGCCGATCAGCAGCAGATTGTCCATGCCATGGCAACGCAGCTGGCGCGTCTTTCGGGCTGTCCGGTCGTGTGGTACAGCGCCGACGCCGAGGGCGATGACCTGCTGCCGCGCGCGACATACACGGCCGTGGGCGATGCCGCGCCGGTGCATGAACTGGCGCCGCAGATGCCGCCGCGGCTCTCGGCGTCCGCCTATGTGGGAACGCCGCTCGATGCCACCTATGGCGGCTCGGCGTTTTTTGGCATCTACCTGACGGTTCGCACAGGCGACGGCTTCGTCCGCTCGGGCGACCCCGCCTCGGTGGTGGGCGTGCTGGCCATCGTTGCCGAGCCCGACGTGCTGACGCACGAGGAGCGGACGCTTGCCGATGCCATCGTGAGCGAAGGCGAGCTGGCGCTCGACCGCGCCCGCGCCATGGAGGCCCGCGAGGAAGCGGCGGTGCTCGCCAAAAACGAACAGCTGCGCGCCAACCTGCTGCGCTCCATCTCGCACGATCTGCGCACGCCGCTTACCAGTATTTCGGGTAATGCCGACGTGCTGCTCGACCAGGGCTCGACCGGCACTGCAGTGCTCGATGCCCAGACGCGCCGCGGCCTGCTTCTATCCATTCGCTCGGATGCGCTGTGGCTCAACGCCACCGTCGAGAACCTGCTCGCCATCACCAAGCTCGAGGGTGGCGGCATGCGCCTGTCGACCACGCTCGAGCTCATGGACGATATCGTCGAGGAGGCGCTGCGCCACGTGAACCCTGCCGTGCGCGAGCACGACCTTAAGGTGGTGGCGTGCGATGAGCCGGCGCTCGTCAACGTCGATGCACGCCTGATGGTGCAGCTGGTGGTCAATCTGGTGAACAACGCCATCACCTATACGCCCGCGGGCTCGCATATCATGATTTCGATTAGCGTCGACGATGGACGCGTGGCGTGCTCGGTGGCCGACGATGGTCCGGGCATCGCATCCGAGGACCGCGAGCGGATCTTCGAGTCGTTCTATACCGCCAACCATGGTCTGGCCGACAGCCACCGCAGCGTTGGCCTGGGTCTTTCGCTCTGCCGTTCCATTGCGTTGGCGCATGGCGGTAGCATAGAGGTTGCCGCGGCGGACCCGCACGGTTCGGTCTTTACGATTGAACTTCCCGCCGCCGACGTTTCGTTTGATAAGGAGTAGCGCTGTGCCGAACTCTGCCGTAAAACCGCTCATCTTGGTCGTTGAGGACGACCCCGCCGTTCGCAACCTTATCGTTGCCGCGCTCGAGGCGCACGGCTTGCGCCATATGGCTGTGGAGACCGCCCATGCCGCCATCGCCGCCGCCTCGTCGCAGGCGCCGAGCATTGTGCTGCTCGATCTGGGCCTGCCCGATATGGACGGCGTCAAGGTGGTGGAGTCGGTGCGCACATGGTCGGGCATGCCGATTATCGTGGTCTCGGCGCGCAGCGAGGATACGGACAAAATCCGCGCGCTCGATGCCGGCGCCGACGACTATCTGACCAAGCCGTTTTCGGTCGAGGAACTGCTCGCGCGCATTCGCACGACGCTCAGGCGCCTTTCGTATGCGCAGACGGGCGGCGTTGTCTCCGAGGGCTCGTTCGATACCGGTGAGCTGCATATCGATTTTGATGCCGGCATCGCCACGATGGATGGCGAGGAACTGCATCTGACGCCGATCGAGTATAAGCTCCTGTGCCTGCTGGCGCATAACGCCGACAAGGTACTGACGCACCAGTTTATCCTGCACGAGATTTGGGGCACGGCGACCAAGAGCGACCTGGCGAGCCTGCGTGTCTTTATGGGCACGTTGCGTAAGAAGATCGAGTCCGACCCCGCGCATCCGCGCTATATCCAGACGCACGTGGGTATTGGTTACCGATTGGTCATCCAGGGATAGGTCGGCATCCGCCATCCCAATATGAGTTGCGGTGAAATACGGTCTAAATTTGCCTAATTCCAGGCAAAACAGTCCGTATTCCACCGCAACGTTGTCTATTTGCCCTTGGGCTTGCTGGCGTAGAACTTCTTCTTTTTGGACTTGCCGGCAGGGGAGGGTTTGCCAGCAAAGTTGGACTTGCCGTTGCCGTGCGGCCCCTGGTCGCCTGCCTGCGCGTGCGCGGGCGCTGCCGCGCGAGGCTTGCGGGCCTCGGGGTTGCGCAGCTCCTCGGTTCGCTCGGCAATCTCCTCGGCGCTAAAGCCGACCTCGGCCATGGCGTCCTCGATGGGCAGGCGGCGCACGATATAGCAGTGGTGCACCTTCTGGTTGCGCGCGAAGTCCTCGGGAATGGTCTGCGTCGTAATGTCCTCCAGCACGACGCCCGCGCGCGCGAGCTTGCGCGTTTCGGGACGGAAGCCGCGCAGGTTGCAGCTAAAGATGGCATGGCCGCCCTGCGCGAGCAGGCGCGATACGCCGGCCAAAAGCTCAACATGGTCGCGCTGGACATCCCAGGTACGGCGGCCCATCTTGGACGAGTTCGAGAACGTGGGCGGGTCGACAAAAATCAGGTCCCAGCGGTTGCGCGTCTGGCGCTGGTCGCGAATCCAGGCGAGCACGTCGTCGCGCACAAAATGATGCTGCGGCCCCACAAAGCCGTTCTGGCGCATATTGCGCTCGGCCCAGTCCAGGTAGGTGTTGGAGAGGTCGACTGTCACGGTTTCCTCGACGCCGCCGTCGGCCGCATAGCAGGTGGCGGTGCCGGTGTAGGCGAACAGGTTGAGGAAGCGGCGTGCCTGTTTGGCGTGCTCGCGCACCAGGTTGCGGGTGACGCGGTGATCCAAGAAGATGCCCACATCCAGGTAGTCATCAAAGTTGACGGCAAAGGTGAGTCCACCCTCTTCGATGAGCGGCAGACGACGGCGTGCGATATTGGCGCGCTCGCCCGAGCCGCCCTTGCCGGCGCCCTGCTTGCCGTACTGCGAGCCGCCGCGCGAACGCATGCGGGCCTTGGCGTGCACATGCTCGGCGGGAACATCCAGGATGCGGGGCGCAATGGCCAAGATGTCGAGCATGCGGGCCTGGGCCAGCGCGGGGTCGATGGTCTTGGGCGCGGCGTATTCGGCGATGACGAGCCAGCGGCCCGGCGTCTGCGGGCAGCCCTCGTACAGGTCGATGGCGGCGGAGTAGTCGGGTAGGTCGGCATCGTAGACGCGGTAGCAGCTCACGCCCTCGCGCTTGGCCCACTTGCGGCGCAGACGGGCATTCTTGCGCAGGCGGTTGGCGAACTGCTCGGACTCGGGGATGAGCACGGGCAGCGGCTTGCCGTCGCCCAGGTCGAGCGTGGCGGCAGGTTCGGGCGTGGGAGTATCGGCGGCTTCGTCATGAGCGTCTGCGGTCTGTTCCTCGGCATCTGCGCTGATCGCTGCTTCAAATGCCGCGGCGGCGTGGTCGAGCGAGGGCCAAACCTCAATAGCCGCCTCCTCGTTGTTGGGCATGACGGCGATCGAGCGCTTGGGCTCGGCGTGGAGCGCGCGGGCCAGCAATCCGTCGCGGGTGAGCGCGGCGACCGGCGCCGAAGCGAGCTCGGGGGCGCGGCGCAGCTCGCCGATGAGCGTCATGGCATCGTGCATGAGTGAAAGCGGTGTCTCGGTCGTATCCGCGACGAGGGCGGCACCGGCGACAGTGCCCGCGTGGTCCAGCACGGTGGCGGACTTAGCGGCGCAAAAATCGACAAAGCGCTTGTAGCCGGCACACTTGACCATGCGCTCAGCGGTCTTGCGGGCGGTGGGGTCAATGTCCATGGCCAGGATGCGCGCCTGGCGCTCGCGCGCTGCCGCCTCGCGCTCGCGCGCCTCGGCAAGCAGCTGCTCCCACAGAGCGGCGTCGTGTAGCTGCCAGCCCTCAAAGCCCCAGCGCTCGCGTGCGGCGCCCGGGGCGCGGTCGGTCAGAATGTTCACGGCTTCCAGCAACAGGCCGCCGCCGGCGCACGAGGCATCGATTAGCGTGGGCAGCGCTTCGTTTTCGTAATCGTCGGCCGTTAGCTCGCGCTCGCACAGTGCGGTCCAGCCGACCTGCGCCAGCACCAGGGCGGCGTAGTCGGGGCGCAGCACGTGCGCGCCCTCGCTGGCGCGGGTCGCTGCGGGCGGCAGGCGCTTGAACAGCGGGTCTCCCGAAAGGTCTAGGCTGATGCTCGCGCGGCGCTGGCGCAGCGAAAGCAGCAGGTGAACATCGGGGTCGGCGGCGTCGACATCGGCGCGACGGCCCGTGGTCTCGGCCAGACGGTCGCACAGCGCGTCCTTGGCGCGCAGGGCCGAGAAACGCGTGTTGCGCAGCTGCTCTGTCACGCCGCGGGCGGTAATGGCGATGGTGGCACCGGGGCGAACAATGCTCTCCCAGGCGATGTCGTAAACGCCGTCGTACAGTTCATCGGCATCCTGCGCCTCAAAGCGCCCGAGCACCGCAAACACGCGGCTCGCTAGGCGCGACCACAGGCAGGCGCGGTAGCCTTCTTCGAGCTCGCCCTCAAATGTAGCGCGGCCCTTCAGCCGGCGAACATGCGAAAGCCCGAGGCGTTTAAGCTCATCGGCGAGTGCGGACTCAAAGCCCTCGGGGCAGCTTGCGTAAAATTCCATGGGTGACCTCTCTGGTTGCGTCGCTCCATTATATAATGGATACTTCGTTTACTCTCGCCCCCGAAAGGAACCCATATGATTGATGCGAGCCCCGATTCCTCCGTGCTCTTTTTTGACGTGGACGGCACGCTGACGTCGTTCGATCCCGACAACATGACCGACAAGGACTTTTCGGCGGTTCACCCCTCGCAGACGGTCGTCGAGGCGTTTCATCGTCTGCGCGACGCGGGACACCAGGCGTTTATCTGCACGGGTCGTCCCCTGTGGCTCATCGCGGACAGCTTGCGTGCGCTCGACCCCGCGGGCATCGTTGCCATGGCGGGAGCCACGCTCGAGGTCGAGGGACGCGTGGTACACGAGGACTGCTTTGGCGAGGACGTTATCGAGGAGCTTGCACGCCGTATGGCCGCGGCAGGGATTGAGGCCTTTTTCGAGACCAACGTGGCTACTTTTGCCCTGGAACCCGCGGGTGTTGAGCAGTCGTCTCTGATCGGCACTTCTGTGGCGCACAGCACCGAGGAGATGCGCGTCGACGGCCGTCTGCGCGTGGGCAAGGTAGGCATCGTCGCGAGCGACCTGGCTCGCGTAGCCAACGATGATGGCTTTATCGATCGCGAGTTTGAGCTGTGCAACACCGGTGGTCAGAATCGCGAGCTGAGCCCCAAGGGCATCGACAAGGGCGTGGGCGTGGCGCGAGCGCTGGAATACCTGGGTCGCACCGGCAACGCGCGCACCTTTGGCTTCGGCGATTCGGGTAACGACCTGGGCATGCTCGCTGCGGTCGAGACGGCTGTCGCCATGGGCAACGCCATGCCCGAGGTCAAGGCGGTCGCCGACTACGTGACCGACGATGTCGCACACGACGGCACCGTCACAGCGATGCAGCATTTCGGCCTCATCTAATGAATCCCGCGTTCTGACGTTTGCTCAAACTGCGACTCTTTGCTTTTGCATGCTCAATCGATTTATCAATCCAAACACTGAGGTGTTTATACCGTTCGCCGAGAAGATAAAAAACCGCAGCTCACGCCTTGATAAACGTAGGTAAAGTGTTTAGCAGTTTAACGCCCATGTGCAAGCGAAAGGAATCAGGCAGATGGCAATCAAGGTGTTCGCTGACGGTGCAAACCTCGAGGGCATGCTCGACATGTACGAGAACGGCAACGTTCAGGGTTTCACGACCAACCCGTCCCTTATGAAGAAGGGCGGCGTGACGGACTACCGCGCGTTTGCCAAGGAGGTCCTGGCCCACATCACCGATGTGTCCGTCTCGTTTGAGGTTTTTGCCGACGACGTCGAGACCATGGAGGTCGAGGCCCGCGAGATCGCTACCTGGGCCGAGAACGTCTACGTCAAGATTCCGTGCGCGACCACCAAGGGCGAGTCCACCGCCGAGCTGGTCCGCAAGCTTTCCGCCGACGGCATCAAGGTCAACGTCACTACCATCTTTACGCCTACGCAGGTCGATGAGATGGTCGAGGCCGTTGACGCCGAGACGCCGTCCATCATCTCGCTCTTTGCCGGCCGCATCGCCGACACCGGCGTCGACCCCATTCCGTTTATGACGGAGTCGGTTAAGAAGGCCGCCGCCAAGCCCAACTGTGAGGTCCTGTGGGCGTCCACGCGCGAGCTTATCAATATTTACCAGGCCGAGGCCTGTGGTTGCCAGATCATCACGGTGCCCAACAGCATCCTGGCCAAGCGCAAGAACATCGGCCGCGACCCGTACGAGGTCTCGCTCGACACCGTCCGCGGCTTTGCCAAGGATATCGCCGCTTTGGGCTTCCATATTCTGCCGTAGGGCGAACACTGGCTGCGCCATGGGCTGTTCGCCCCGGCCTTCCCTTTCCCTATCGCTCACGCGCTTTGCGAGGGTCGCGCTAGGGAAAGGGAAGGCCGGGGCTGCCGGCACGAGCTTGCCGGTAGGTTGGCGATAGGCTTCCATATCCTGCCGTGGGGCAAAGGTACCCCTGCCTGCGCCGTGCAAAATCGCGAGTATTCAGCAAGGTAAAGGTCTTTATCAGTTAACCGAAGCATGGAACGGCCCCCGTTCTGGCTCTAATGTCGCTAAAACGGGGGCTGTTTTTGACGTTATTGTCTCTGTGGGGCGTTCGGAACGGCGGAAATTGCAGAATACTCGCGATTTTGCACGTCGCTACAGGGGGTACCCTTGCTTTGGCGGTTTACTTTCCCTGCACCATGGTGAGCGAGATCTTCTTGCGGTCGCGATCGATCTTTTCGACCCACACCTTGACCGTGTCACCGACGCGCACCACGTCGCTCGGGTGCTTGACAAAGCGGTTGGCCAGCTTTGAGATATGCACGAGGCCGTCCTGGTGCACGCCCACGTCGACGAAGGCGCCAAAGTCCACAACGTTGCGCACCGTGCCCTTGAGTTCCATGCCGGGCTCCAGGTCATCGATGGAAAGCGCCGAGCGGCTAAAGACCACCTCGGGCGCGTCGTCTCGCGGGTCGCGGCCGGGCTTTTTGAGCTCGTTGACGATGTCGATGAGCGTGAGGGTGCCGCAGTCCAGGTCGCTTGCCAGCGCCGAGATACTGCCCAGGCGGCGCTCGATGTCGGGCACGCCGCCGCGGCTGAGTTCACTGGCCGCCACACCGGCGCGCTCCAGGACGGATGTGGCCACCTCGTAGCTCTCGGGGTGGACGCTTGTCGCGTCGAGCGGGTTCTTGCCACCGCTGATGCGCAAAAAGCCCGCGGCGTTGAGATATGCCTTGGGTCCCAGCTTGGGGACCTTCTTAAGCTGACGGCGATCGGTAAAGGCGCCGTTTTCCTCGCGGTAGGCCACGATGTTTTTGGCCACGCTCGGCGTGATGCCCGATACGTATCCCAGTAGGCTCGCGCTCGCGGTATTCACGTCGACGCCTACGTGGTTGACGACGTCTTCCACCACGTGGCCCAGAGTGCGCGAGAGCTCGGCCTGGTCAAGGTCGTGCTGGTACTGGCCCACGCCGATAGACTGGGGCGGAATCTTGACGAGCTCTGCCAGCGGGTCTTGCAGGCGACGGCCCAGGCTCATGGCGCCACGCACGGTGACGTCCAGGTCGGGATATTCCTGGCTGGCGAGCTCGGAGGCGGAGTACACCGACGCGCCGGCTTCGTTAACGATGGTGTAGCGAAGGCTGGGCGCCTGCTCGGCAATGAACTCCGAGACGACTTTCTCGGTCTCGCGGCTGGCGGTGCCGTTGCCGATGACGATGGTGTTGACGCTGTCCTTTTTGACGAGGCGGGCGAGCTCGCGCTTGGTGCCGGCGACGTCGTGGCGCGGCTTGGTGGGGTAGACTACGCCGTGGTCGAGCAGCTTGCCGGTCTCGTCCATGACGGCGACCTTGCAGCCGGTGCGGTAGCCCGGATCGAGCGCGAGCACGCGGGCGCCGCGCACGGGGCGCGCCGAGAGCAGGCCCTCGAGATTCTTGGCAAAGACGTTGATGGCCTCGGTCTGGGCGCGAACGGTGAGTTTGGCGCGGGCCTCGCGCTCCAGCGAGGGGGCCATGAGGCGCTTGTAGCCGTCGGCGATGGCGGCATCGAAGACGGGCGCGAATACGCCCTGGCGTCGGGGCCAACGGCTGCCGAGGCGTGCCGTGGCGGCGGCGCCGTCGACGTTCACGCGCACGCGGAGCTTGCCCTCGCGCTCGCCGCGGTCGATAGCCAGCACGCGGTGGTTGGGTATACGGCGCAGCGGCTCGTCAAAGTTGTAGTAGGGCTCGTAGGGGGTCTTCTCGGCGGGGTCTGTGGCTTCGACGACGATATCGGCGGTGTTCTGCGTAAAGGCGCGCAGGTCGGCGACGTTCTCGGGGTCCTCGGCCACCGTCTCGGCCACGATGTCCGCCGCCCCGGCGAGCGCCTTTTCGGGCGTGTTGAAGCCGGCGTCCTCGTTGACGTAGGCCGCGGCGGCATCGAGCGCGCTGCCCTTGGCCGAGGCCTGCATGATGATCATGTTGGCAAGCGGCTCCAGGCCGGCCTCGCGGGCCTTCTGCGCGCGGGTCATACGCTTTTTGCGGTAGGGCTTGTAGAGGTCCTCGACACGCTGGAGCTGCGTGGCCTCGCGAATTTGCTGCTCAAGCTCTGGCGTGAGTTTGCCCTGGGCGTCGATGAGCAGAATGACGTCCTCTTTGCGCTGCTCAAGATTGCGCAGGTAAGACAGACGCTCGTCGAGTGCGCGCAGGGCGACGTCGTCCATGCCGCCCGTGGCTTCCTTGCGGTAGCGCGAGATAAAGGGGATGGTGTTGCCCTCGTCGATGAGTTTGACGGCCGCCTCGATGTTGGCGGCCTTAAGGTTGAGCTCGCGGGCGAGCTGGGCGATAAGATCCATGGGACTCCTTGCGTTTAAGGTGCGTTTGCAACACAGGGCTACCAAGGATACCACCCGTCCCAAAAGGCTGTTTTGGGGCCGCGCCACGAAAACGGCCTATCTACTACGTTTTACCCGTAGGGGCTGACCATACCTGGGTTTTCCGAAAGTCGGCAAGCCGTTTACCTGCGGTTTTTATCTCGCGAAATTCGGCATGCTTGAGGGTGATCGGTTAAACGTAGTAGATAGGCCCATTTCGTGACGAACGAACCAAGCTGAGGCGCAAAATAGCCTCGCTCCAGAATAATCGTCGGCAAGGTAGCAAAATGCCCCGCGGGCAGGAGGCTGCTCGCGGGGCAAAGAAGAGGGGCTTGTTGGCGGCGGGCCAAGGCGCTCGGCGGGGAGTTTGCCGCGACCCGCTCTTAAGGCATTACAGCTCGACGAGCTGGCCGGTCTCGGCGGCCTCCTTGATGGCGTTGAGAAGCGTGAGCGTCTTGACGTTATCGGCGGGGGTCACGACGGGCTCGACCTCGCGGCGGACGACCTTCACAAAGTGCTTGAGCTGCATCTTGTGCGGCAGCGCCGGGTCCACGGCCGGAATCTCCATCTGCAGCGGCTTGTGCCAGTTGGAGGCGCCGTCGTAGGAGAACTGGTGCAGGCGGGGTAGCGACAGGGCGCCCTTGGTGCCACCGATAAAGTAGGCGTCGGCGTCGAAGGGACGGTACTGCGGGTCCTCGCGGGCGGTGGCCTCCCAGTTCCAGGGGCTGGCGGTGGCGTCGGAGATGGTCATGCTTGCGAGCGCGCCATCGGCAAAACGGACGTTGACCACGGCGGAGTCCTCGGTCTCAAAACCGCGGGCGGCGCTGGACTGCATACCCTGGACGGCAACGGGCTCGCCCAGCAGGTAGCGGAGCAGGTCGACGTCGTGCACCAGGTTGACCAGGATCGGGCCGGCACCCTTCTTGCGGCGCCACTCGACATCGAAATACTCGTCATTCTTATAGATCATGTAGTGGAAGCTCGACACGGTGAGCTTGCCCAGCTCGCCGGACTCGATGATCTCCTTGGCCTTGTTGACGAAGGGATTGTGGCGACGGTGCTGGCCCACGAGCACGGGCACGCCGGCGGTCTCGGCCTCGGCGGCAAAGGCCTGGGCATCCTCGAGGTCGTTGGAGATCGGCTTCTCGACCAGCGGCACAATATTGCGCTTCACGGCCTCGCGGGCAACGCCCAGGTGCAGGTCGTTGGGGGTGGCGATAATGACGGCCTCGGGCTTGATCTCGTCCATCATCTGGGCGGGATCGGTGAAGAACGGCACGCCGGCGTCCTCGGCCGTGGCGCGGGCGCCCTCAAAGGCGTCGGCGATGGCGACGAGCTCGGCCTCGGGTTCCTCGGTGACAAAGCGGATGTGGTTGCGGCCCATGGCGCCGGCGCCGATAACGGCAATGCGGACGGGGTTGAGCTCAGACATTTCGACTCCTTAATACTGGTGGCGGTGGAATGCGACAAAGGGACAGTCCCTTTGTCGCATCGGTAAAACTAGGCGGACTTCTTCTTGCTGTCGGAGACCATCATGTAGACGGTGAGCACGACGGCGATGGCGGCGATCACGATGGCGCCGTAGAAGGACTGCTGGTAGGCGGCGCTGCCGGCCTCGGCGTGATACAGCACGGCGGTGATGGGCTGGCTGATCCAGGTGGAAGCGGCATAGCCCAGGAACATGATGCCGTAGTTGACGCCGATGTTGCTGGTACCAAAGGCGCCACCGGTGAGCGGCGGGTAGATGACGAGCAGGGCGCCAAAGCTAAAGCCGAGCAGGGCGAGCGCCACAAAGAACATGGCCTGCGTAAAGCTCATCGACATGATGACGAGGGCGACAATGGTGACGACAAGGCTGATGAGCAGCGACTTGTAGGCGCCGAGCTTGTCGATGATCTGGCCAAAGGACAGACGGCCAACCAGGTTGGCGCAGGTGTTGACGGAGACCACCACACCGCCGAGGGCGACGGCCGCGGCGCTCGTGGGGTCGGCGAAGAGCTGGACGGCGGCGATGGAGGCAACCTTGCCGACGAGCAGGGTGCCTGCGGTGGCGGCAAAGGCGAAGGTGACGATGAGGACCCAGAAGCGCGGGGTCTTGACCATCTCGCCCGGGGTGAGGTCACCGAAGGTGCCGGCATGCGCGCCGCCCTTGGGGGCCTCGAAGCCCTCGGGCAGCCAGCTGGCCTCGGGGGCCTTCAGGAACAGGGCGGAGGCGGCAATCGTCACAAAGAAGATGACGCCGAGCGCCTTGAGGGCGCCAAAGATGCCCAGGCTCGGGATGAGCAGCGAGGCGAGCACCGGGGACAGCACGGCGGGGCCGGCGGTCGAAGCGGCCAGGGTGATGCCGGAGGCGAGACCCTTCTTGTCGATGAACCACTTTTGGCCGGTGGTGAGCGCCGGGTTGTAGCCCAGGCCGTTGCCGATGGCGGCGACGAGCGAGAACCACAGGTAGAACTGCCACGGCTCGGTGACGGTGCCGGACATGAACCAGCCCACGCCGTAGCACACGGCGGCGGCGATCACGACGTTGCGCGGGCCGATCTTATCGGAAATGCGGCCGGCGAAGATGCCCGTCACGGCCATGATGGTCTGAAAGACCGGGAACGCCCAGGTAAGGGCGCTGGACCACTCGGGGTAGACGGCGAGCAGGTTCTTGCTCACGACGGAATACAGCGCGATGGAGCTGATGAAGAACATGGTGACGCACGCGGCGGAAAGCACGACGGCGCGACCCTTGTTGGAGTTGGTGGAAGCCATTGGACTCTTTCTAATCGATACGGGGGAGGAGCGGGCGTGTCCGCGGGGCCTCCCTGTCAGGTTGGTTTACTGGTCAGTCGGCTTGGCGACGCCGGACTCATCGGACCAGAGCTCGACACCCTTGTTCTTAAGGTAGTTGTCGGCATAGGCGCGACGGCCGCCGGGCTTGGCGGTGAGGTCGCCCATCATGTTGGAGAAGCCGCCGTCGACCTTGATGGCGTCGCCGGTGGTAAAGTCCGAGCGCGTGGACGCCAGGAACATGACGGCGTTGGCGATATCGCTGACCTCGCCGATGCGGCGCGTGGCGATCAGACGGCTGCGGCTCTTTTCGACCTCGGGGTCGGCGTAGAAGTTGGCCGACATCGGGGTCTTAACGAAGCAAGGCTCGACGCAGTTGGAGCGGACGCCGTAGGGGCCCCACTCGGCGGCGAGCATCTTGGACATCATGTTGACGCCGGCCTTGGTGGAGCTGTACACGCCCGAGAACGTCTCGGGGGAGTGGCTGGCGACGGTCGAGATGTGCACCAGGCGGCCCTGGCCGGCCTTGATCATCTCGCGACCAAAGCGCTGCGAGGTGATGAAGTAACCGGTGAGGTTGACGTTGAGTACCTGCTCCCAGTCGCTTAGCGGCAGGTCCTCCATGGCGGCGAAGCGCAGGATGCCGGCGGTGTTGACGAGGACGTCGACGCGACCGAAGTCGGCGATGGTGGCGTCGACGGCAGCCTGAACCTCGGCCTCGTCGGTGGCGTTCATCTTGTAACCCTCGGCGTGGATGCCAAACTCGGCGGCGAGGTCGGCGGCTGCGGCCTTGACCTTCTCCTCGTCCAGGTCGAGCATGACGACGTTGGCGCCATTGCGGGCGAACTCGCGGCAGATCTCGGCGCCCATACCGCCGAGCGCGCCAGTCACGGCGCAGACATCGCCCTCGAGCTTAAGCCAATTGCTCATAGGAACTTCCCTTCTTGTGCCTCCCGGTGGGTCGCTCCCATTAACCGACCCACGTGGTTTTCGCTGGTTATCGTATGCTTTGCATTTGCGCAGGTGAATTGCATATTTGTTAGAATGGCGTTAACCGTAGGTTTATACTGTGCGATGCAGTTTATTCTCAATTGAGCGCGTGACCTGCGAAAGCAACCCCCTGTGGCACCATGCGGTCACGGGCGCGAAAACGGGAGATTGACGTGTACGATCGACGACTTGAGGCCATATCGGCCGCCGCGGAGCTGGGAAGCTTCTCGCGTGCGGCGGCAAAATTGCGCGTGTCGACTCCGGCTCTCGTCAAGCAGGTGTCGGGCTTCGAGGCCGAGTTCGGCATCACGCTGTTCGAACGCTCGCACTCGGGCGTCAAGGTGACGCCGGCCGGCGCACTGCTGGTGGACGATGCGCGCTCGATCATGCGGCAGTCCGAGGACGCGCTGCGCCGTGCCCGGCGCGCGGCGGGCGATGGCGGTGCCGTGCGCCTGGGCGTGTCGATGATGTGCCCGGGGCGCCAAACGCTGTCGATGTGGACGGGTGTGCACGAGCTGGAGCCATCGCTGCGATTTGAGATCGTGCCGGTAAGCGATCTCTATGACGAGCGCGAATCCGTCATGCGCAGCCTTGGTCGCGAGGTAGATGTGGTGCAGTCGAGTTTTTCGACCCCGCGCTGGGGCGACACCTGCCAAAAGCTCCGCATCGTCAACGTGCCGTTTTATATCGACGTACCGCGTACAAGCCCGCTTGCGCGTAAGAGTCGCATTACGGTCGCCGACCTGGAGGGCATGCGCCTGCGCGTGCTCCGTCACGGCAACGATGCCATGGACAGCCTGCGCATCGACCTTTTGGGCGACGGCGGCGTGGACGTGATCGACGTGGATAGCTTCGACTTTGCGCTCTTTAACGAGGCGGAGGAAAAGGGCGACGCGGTGCTCACCTGCGGCGCATGGTCGGGCGTGCACCCGGCCTTTGTGGGCGTGCCGTTTCTGTGCGGGCGAGAGGTGCCGGTCTTTTTGCACTATCCGCTCGAGCCCACCCTCCAAGTCCAAAAATTCGTCAACGCCATGGCTCAGCTTCTCAAATAGCTCATTTGGGACGGGGCTTTTTGACTACTTTTGCCGCCCTTACAAAACGAGGCCCTGGCCAAACGGCCAGGGCCTCACCACTTCTTTTTAGGCTGCGAGAAAAGACTGCGCGTAGGGGCTGTTTTGAGCTACTCCAGCTCAAACGCTCCGGTATAGAGCTGGTAGTAATACCCGCGCTTGGCTATCAGCTCGTCGTGGTTGCCGCGCTCGATAATGCGGCCATGGTCCAGACAGATGATCGCGTCGGAGTTGCGCACGGTGGACAGGCGGTGCGCGATGACAAACGTCGTGCGGCCCTCCATGAGCTTATCCATGCCTGCCTGCACGATAGCCTCGGTGCGGGTGTCGATGGAGCTCGTGGCCTCGTCCAGGATCATTGCCGGCGGATCGGCGACGGCAGCGCGTGCGATCGAAATCAGCTGGCGCTGGCCCTGCGACAGCTGGGCGCCGTTGCCGGTGAGCATGGTGTCGTAGCCGTCGGGCAGTCGGGTGATAAAGTCGTCGGCGCCCGCGAGCTTGGCCGCCGCGATGCACTCCTCGTCGGTCGCATCCAGGTTGCCGTAGCGGATGTTATCCATCACGGTGCCGGTGAACAGGTTCACGTCCTGCAGCACCACGCCCAGCGAGCGGCGCAGATCGGCCTTGCGGATCTTGTTGACGTTGATGCCGTCGTAGCGAATCTTGCCGTCGGCGATGTCATAGAAGCGGTTGATGAGGTTGGTGATGGTCGTCTTACCGGCACCGGTGGCGCCGACAAACGCGACCTTCTGGCCCGGCTTGGCAAACACGGACACGCCGTGCAGCACTTCGTGGTCGGGCGTGTAGCCAAAGTCGACGTTGTCCATGACCAGGTCGCCGCGCAGCGGCACGTACTCGATCTCGCCGGTTGCGCGGTGCGGATGTTTCCACGCCCACATGCCGGTGTGGTGGTCGGCCTCCTCGAGCTGCCAGGTATCGGGGTTCACCTGCGCGTTGACGAGCGTCACGTAGCCTTCGTCGGTCTCGGGCTTCTCGTCGATGAGCTCAAAGATACGGTCGGCGCCGGCGAGGCCCATGACCACGGCGTTGATCTGCTGCGAGATCTGACCGATCTGTCCGCAGAATTGCTTGGTCATGTTGAGGAACGGCACCACGACGGCGATGGACAGCGCCATGCCCGAGATGCTCAGGTTGGGCACGCCCAGCGCCAGGAAAATGCCGCCTGCCAGTGCGACCAGCACGTAGAGCAGGTTGCCCAGGTTCATAAGGATGGGCATGAGGATGTTGGCGTACATGTTGGCCTTCTGCGAGACCTCGAAGAGCTTTTCGTTGCGCTCGTCAAAATCGGCCTCGGCGGCAGACTCGTGGCAGAATGCCTTGACGACCTTCTGGCCGTTCATGACTTCCTCGATATGGCCCTCGACCACGCCGAGCTCGGACTGCTGCGCAATAAAGAAACGCGCGGAGTTGGAGCCGAGCAGCTTGGTCATAAAGGTCATAAAGACGACGCCGGCCACAATGACCAGGCACATCCACACGCTGTAGTACAGCATGATAAAGAATACCGTGACGATGACGATGGTCGTCATGAGCAGGTTGGGCAGCGACTGGCTGATCATCTGGCGCAGCGTGTCGATGTCGTTGGTGTAGTGGCTCATGATGTCGCCGCGCTGGTGCGTGTCGAAGTAGCGAATCGGCAGGTCCTGCATGCGGTTGAACATCTTCTCGCGCAGCTTCTCGAGTGAGCCCTGCGTGACGATGGCCATGGCGCGGTTCCAGAAGAGCGAAGACAGGATGCCGACGCCGTAGATGCAGGCGAGGGTGGTCACGAGCTGTGCGATCTTGGGCTGTGCGGCTTCCCAATCGCCCGACTGCCACGATTCGCTAATAATCTGCAGGGCGCTCTGAAGGAAGGTCGCGCCGATGGAGTTGATGATGGCGCAGAGCACCACGCCGACGACGACGAGGGGCAAAAGCACGGGGTAGAAGCCAAAGAGCGTCTTGATGAGGCGCGACATGGTGCCGCCCTTGCGGTTGAGCGCGCGCTCGGCGGTCGTTGCCTTACTCATGTGCCTCGCCTCCTTCCTGGGTCTGAGCTTGCGTTGTGGATGCCTCGGTGTCGGCCTCGACGGCCCCTTCGCCCTCGGCAGACATCTTGTTTTGCGAGGTAAAGGTCTCGCGGTAGATCTCGCTCGTCTTAAGCAGCTCGTCATGGTTGCCGATCTGCGCGATGCGGCCGCCCTCCATGACGATGATGCGGTCTGCGTCCTGCACGGAGCTAATACGCTGGGCGATGATGAGCTTGGTCGTGTTGGGCAGATAGCTTGCCAACCCTGCGCGGATCTTGGCGTCGGTCTTGGTGTCGACGGCGCTGGTGGAGTCGTCCAGGATCAAGATCTTGGGGCGACGCAGCAGGGCGCGCGCAATGCATAGGCGCTGCTTCTGACCGCCGGAAACATTGGAGCCGCCCTGCTCGATCCAGGTGTCATAGCCTTTGGGGAAGCCGTCGACAAACTCGTCGGCGCAGGCCAGATGTGCCGCCTCGCGGACTTCCTCGTCGGTGGCGTTCGGGTCGCCCCAGCGCAGGTTCTCGGCGATGGTTCCGCTAAACAGCACGTTTTTCTGCAACACCATGGCCACTTGGTGGCGCAGCGCGTCCAGGTCATAGTCGCGCACGTCCATGCCACCCACGCGCACGGTGCCCTCGGTGGCGTCGTACAGGCGGGCGATGAGGTTTACGAGCGTGGACTTGGCCGAGCCGGTACCGCCGATGATGCCGATGGTCTCGCCGCTCTTAATGTGCAGGTCGATATCGTCGAGCGCCTGGCGCTTCGCATGCGCAGAATACTTAAAGCTCACGTGGTCAAAGTCGATGGAACCGTCGACAACCTCGAGCACGGGCTCGGCGGGATCGGCGATCGTGGGCTCGGCGGCCAGCACCTCGGTAATGCGGTGCGCCGATTCGTCGGCCATGGTCACCATGACAAAGATCATCGACAGCTGCATCAGGCTCATGAGGATCTGGAAGCCATAGGTAAAGATCGAGGAGAGCTGGCCCACGTCGAACAGCGTGCCCTGGCTCGTGATGATGAGCTTGGATCCCAGGTAGATGATGACGACAAATGCGCCGTTGACGCAGATGTTCATCATGGGGTTGTTAAAGGCGAGCAGCTTCTCGGCGCGGGTGAAGTCCATCTGGACGTCGCGCGCGGCGGTGGCGAACTTCTCCTTCTCAAAGTCTTCGCGCACGTAGCTCTTGACCACGCGCATGCCGGTGACGTTTTCCTCGACGGACTCGTTAAGGGCGTCGTACTTGTGGAACACGCGCGAGAAGATGGGGCGTACCTTAAAGATGATAAAGAACAGTCCAAAGCCCAGCAGCGGAATGATGACCAGGTAGACCATGGCAACGCTGCCGCCCATGATAAACGCCATGGTAAAGGCGAAGATCAATACCAGCGGCGCACGCACGGCGATACGGATGATCATCATAAAGGCCTGCTGCACGTTGTTGATGTCGGTGGTCAGACGCGTGACGAGCGAGGAGCTCGAGAACTCATCGATGTTGGCAAAGCTGAACGTCTGGATTTTGTAGAACAGGTCGTGACGCAGGTTCTTGGCGAAGCCGCAACTCGCGTGGCTGCAGGTGACGCCGGCAGCGGCGCCAAAAGCCAGCGATGTCAGCGCGATGAGCACCAAAAAGCCCGCGGTGGGAAGCATCTCGGCTACGGTGGTGCCGTCTTTGATGGCGTCGATCAGGTTGGCGGTGATAAATGGAATCAGCATCTCGCAGAGCACCTCGCCAAGCACGAGCAATGGCGTGGCAACAGTGACTTTCATATAGTCGCGGATGCTGCCCATGAGGGTTTTAATCATCCAGTTCCTCCCAGGTTACACGGATTTTCTCGAGCATTTCGGCGAGCTGCTCGCGCTCGTCGTGAGTGAGGGCACTAAAGGCCCGTTCTCTAAAGCGGATGCGGGCCGCCTGGTCGATGCGGGCGTTTTCCCGGCCGGTTTCGGTCAGGCGAATGGTGAGTTGCCGTCGATCCTTGGGGTTACGGCTGCGCTCGATGAGACCGTTGACCTCGAGCTTGGACAGGATCTCGGAAAGCGACCCCGGCTTGAGGTCAAAATGCATGCCGAGTTCCTGCTGCGACATCTCGCCGCCGGGCTGCTTGGCCAGCAGGCAGATGATGGGCGCCTTGCCGGACACGCCTCCGCCATGAAAATGCATGTAATGGCCGCAAAAGCCCAGGCCGCTCAGGATGCGCTTGGCGAGTTTGTCTTCGGCGCTGACCGCTTCGGGTATGTCTACCGGTTGCGACGGGTCACCGCCGGGCTCATGCGGAAGGACGAGTGGTTCAACACACATATCTAAGCTTCGCTCCTTTCTTTAGTTAGGTAGTGGAATTGTTTTGTGCCTAACTAATCTAGGAGCGTGAGAAATCAATGTCAAGGTACCAAACTTATTAAGTTACGGAGTTTTGCCAAACGCCGTAACCGCTCGACGCTGCAAGCGTTCCTAAGCAGCAATCTGGCGTTCAATCGTCGGGCATGGCCACAAGGCCTATGCCCTCCTCTTTCACGCCACCTTGCTCGCCTAGGAACGCTTTCGCTGTCCGTCCTCAACCTGCGGCGTTGCCCTTGTTGGCACTTGGGGACGTTCCTTTTCTGTCGGCACCTAGGGACACTCCTTGTCAAGGCTTTGGTGCAAACTTCCGTCCGCAGCGCTCCCTGCGCTACACTTAGTCGCATTGTGGCGCCGCCGCGCCGTGCCCGAACCAAGGGAGACTCTCATGAAGAACACTCAGCTGCTGTTGATCAACGATATGTGCGGCTACGGCAAGGTCGCGCTTTCCGCCATGCTGCCGGTGCTGTCGCATATGGGCTATCGCATCCACAACCTGCCGACGGCCCTTGTTTCCGATACGCTCAACTACCCCAAGTTCTACATCCACGACACCACGGAGTACGTGCGCCAGAGTCTTGCCATCTGGGAGGAGCTCGGCTTTGAGTTCGACGCTATCTCGACCGGCTTTATCGTGACCGAGGAAGAGACGCGTATCATCTCGGACTTTTGCCACCGCCGTGCGCAAAAGGGCACCAAGGTGTTCGTCGACCCCATCATGGGCGACAACGGCAAGCTCTATGCGGGCGTGCCCGAGTCCACGATTGGCCTTATGCGGCACCTGCTGGAGTGCGCAGACTACGCGGTGCCCAATTATACCGAGGCGTGCCTGCTTGCCGATAGGCCTATCGCCGAGCAAATTACGCCCGATGAGGCTCGCGCCCTTGTGGACGCCGTGCGCGAGCTGGGTGCCAAGTCGGTGGTCATTACGAGCGCCGTGGTCAATGGCACGAACGCGGTTATCGGTTACGACCATGTAGCGGGGGAGTACTTTACGATTCCCTTTGAGCTCATTCCGGTCTATTTCCCGGGCACGGGTGACACGTTCTCGGCGGTGCTCGTCGGCCGCGTTATGGCAGGTTGGAGTTTGCAACGCGCGACGTCCGATGCCATGCGCGTGGTGGCTGAGCTTATCGAGCGCAATGCCGACCAAGAGGACAAGTCGGCCGGCCTTCCCATCGAGGCCTGCCTGGATGTGATTGACCATGAGTAATGCTGGCGAGAGCAGCACCGAGGCGGCGGGCGAGAACAAGCCGCTCGGTGCCCCGCGCGGCAGGCGCCCACGTATTCGCATTAGCTGCGTGGACCAGCTGGGCACATGCCGCTGCCATCACGGGCACAAGCCGGGTGACGTCTTCGACTTCGACCGCGACCGCGGCAAGATGTGTTCCATGGCATGTCACGTGGGCTTTCCCTATATCGACATCCTGCGCTACGGCGGAACCGTGCCCGGTAACGAGCCCGGCACGGCAAAGTTCTGCTGTCCCGAGGTCGATACGCTGAACGTCTGGCTTGCTGAGATCGTCGACGAGTAATCGAGCGAGGTTTTTCTCCCTCAAAGATAACGAGCGTGGATAATCTCCCGTTTAGAGCGCGCTTGAACGCTCAAAGTGGGAGATTATCAACGCTCGTTTTATGCCGATGGCGTGGCACGTGCGTCCGCGTGCTCGCTTGCCTATAACTGCTCGAGCATGGCCATGCAGCCGGCGAGCACATCGCGGTAGGTGGCATCGAAGTTGCCGGTGTACCAGGGATCGGCCACGTCGCCGGGGCGATCGGTCCAATCGAGCAGACGCGAGATCTTGCCATCGGGGTCGCTGCCAAAAATGCGACGCAGACCTCGCGCGTTCTCGGCATCCATATAGACAATGTGGTCCCAGTCACCATACTCTGCGCGATGCACCTGGCGGGCGCGGTGCGCAACGACGGGAATCCCGACTTCACGCAGCTTGGCAACGGTGCCACGATGCGGCGGATTGCCGATCTCCTCGGTCGATGTCGCGGCGGAATCAATGGCAAACTCCGCCTCGCGCCCAGCGCGGCGCACGAGCTCGGTAAACACGGACTCAGCCATCGTCGAGCGGCAGATATTTCCATAACAGATAAACAGTACACGTTGCATATGCGGTTTCCTTTCGATCGCCATCATCGAGCTCGAGTATCGCATCTACGCCTGCGCCCTCGCCCGCTTGCGCTCCCAGCGAGCCAACTTAATCGTCACCAGCGTGAGCGCCCAGGCCACAAGCGAGAACACGGCACCGACCGCGCCAACGTAGGCAATGCCAGCTCCGCTTACCACGGCGCCGCCCACCGCGGTGCCAAACGAAATGCCGACATTAAACGCCATGGGTTCTACCGAGCTCGCGAGCACCATCGACTTGGGGTGGCGGCTGCGTGCCACGTCCATAAAGTGCGTGATGCACGACACCGAGAACAGGTACATGAGCATCGCCAGGCTAAAGACAAAGACAAGTGCGAGCGGCATGGCAGCGCCTACGGCAAACAGCCCAAACAATGCCGCCGCCTGCAGCACAAACGTCACAAGCAGCGCCTTCATGCCAAAGCGCGCATCGATCCATCCGCCCAGGATGTTCGAGACCAGGCAGAACACGCCGTAGGCCATAAGCGTGGTACTGGCTTCGACCGTGCCCATGCCCAGCACCTGCTCAAGATAAGGCGTCACGTAGCCGTAGAACACATAGACCGACCCCACGCCAAACAAGAAGATGAGCATGCCAGTGATGATGCTCGGCTCGCGCAGCAGACCCGCCTGCTCGCGAAAGGTGGCAGGCTCGTCGGTTTGCCCGGCGCGCGGCATAAACGCCACGAGCGCTCCGCAGATCAAAACGGCAAAGGCCAGCGTGCCGTACATGGCCACGTGCCAATCGAGCGTGTCGGCCACAAATTTGCCAATCGAGGTCACAAAGACCATCGCCACGGAAAACGCACCGTACACTACCGAGATGGCAAGCGAAGTTTGCTGCGGGGACAGAAGCTCAGGGATGTACGTCACGCCTACGGCGAGCAGTGCGCCCGAGACGGAGCCCAGGACAATGCGCGAGATAAAGAGCACCTGGAAGTTGGGCGCCAACGCCATGACCAGGTTGCCGAGCACAAAGACGATGCTGTAGCACACGAGCAGCTGGTAGCGGCGAAAACGCCCCGTGCTGAGCGCGAGCACCGGCGTCGCGATAGCGTAGACCAGTGCGAACACGCTAATAAGTTGGCCTGCGGTGGCAAGCGATACGCCGAGTTCCGTTGCCAAGTCACTTTCGATGCCGATGACCACGAACTCGGAGCAGCCGAGCGAGAATCCCAACAGCACGAGCAGCGCCAGGCAGAGCTTGGTGCGCGCAGGGGAGAGCGCGGCGGCGGTTGACTTACTTTTAGGCGTGGTTGCGGCGATCAAGGTTGTCACTCCAATGTCGCATTGATAAGCGGGATTCAATCCCTGCAACTCTAACAGAATGTGACAAAGGGGCAGTCCCTTTGTCACATTGCGCTGCCGGCCAGTCGCCCAAACCATCACAACATTCGATGAAAATCTCGAAAACGAGGAAAAGCGTCGAATGTTGTGACGGTTTTCGTGTCCGGCGCGGGTGAGCTTCGGTGTCGTCTGGGGGTATAAGACTAGCGAGTGTTTATTTGCGAGGCCTAAGGGGCGCCCCGTATGGATATCGATAACTTTGAATGGTGGTATAGCGAGGGTGAGGCTCCGGACGAGGGGTGGGACGAGCCCGCGCCGCGTGACGTGTCGAGCGACGAGGACGAGACCGGCAACGCCGCCGCCGACTCGGACGCCGCCCTCGACCCCGTCGAGCCCCTGACCTTCGAACAAGCTTGGGCCCAGGCCGAGGCAGACGAGGCCAAGGCCGACGCTACGGCCACGCTCGGCGAGCCAGCCGACATGTCGATCTCGCCGGCAAAGACCCCGCAGCCGCGCCACACTATCGATCCCGACAGCACGGCATCCTTCAGCATTCTCGACGTGCCCTCGCAGGGCGCTCAGGCGCCCGCACCCACACGTCGCCCCAATCTGTCTCGCGAGGAAGATGCAGGACGCCGCTCGCCGCTCGGCCCCATCCTTATCGCCTTTATGGCCGGCGTTATCGCCTGCTCGGTAATTGGAAACGTCTGGAGCCATGTCGAGCAGCAGCGAAAAGACGCCGCCAAGGTCGAGATGTCTGTCGAGCAATCGCTCGGCCGCACGCGCTCGGTACATGTGTCGGTCGAGGTCAAGGACGGCGCGACGTGGGACACCGCGCGCGGCGACAGCCAAATGCTCATCCACATCGTGGGGCGCACGCTCAAAGGGCAGACGATTGACGAGTATCAATACGTCAATTCCGCTGGTGACGGCATCGAGCTCAAGCCTGGCGACTACGAGCTCACGGTCGATGAACCGCCCGTCGCCACCGACGGCACGCGCTTCCGCGCCTCAAAGCGCATGGTTCCCGTGAACTTTAACTCACAGGCGCCCGACACGGTCGACACCACACCGCAGGGCGGGTTCGACCTTTACGTAGATACCCAGTAGGCGCTCGCCGCTCATTCCGCTATGGCTACTCAATAATCGCCTGCCGTCCCGTCCCACCGCCAAGAGTGGGACAATAGCCCTCGACACTATTGTTTACTTTTGGAGGAAGTAGCATGTCTACCGTCACTACCATCAAGCGCGGCGGCCTCACCGCGGCCATCGATTCCATGGGCGCCCAGCTCACGAGCCTTGCTCTCAACGGCAACGAGTATCTGTGGCAGGGCGACCCCGCCTTTTGGGGTAAGCACGCGCCCATTCTGTTCCCCATCGTGGGCTCACTGCGCAACAACACGGCAACGTCTGCGGCTGGCACCTGCGAGATGCCGCGCCACGGCCTCGCGCGCATCGTCGAGCACAAGCTAGTCGAGGTTTCGGAGGACGGCTCCTCGGTAACGTACGAGATCACCGATACGCCCGAGTCGCTCAAGGCCTTTCCGTTCCACTTTAAGCTCAACATGACCTATGCCCTGACTGGTGACGCCACGCTTACCCAGACCTTTGCCGTCACCAATACCGGCGACGTGGACCTGCCGTTCTCGGTGGGCGGCCACCCCGCGTTTAACGTACCGGCTCCCGGTGCCGAGGACGAGGCATTCGAGGATTACGAGCTGGCGTTTACCGAGGCTTGGACTAACGAGGCTCCCATCATCACGCCCGACGGTCTTATGACGTTCGAGGGCAGCTACAAGGCTCCCAATAACTCGGACGTGCTGCCCATCACGCATCGCAGCTTCGATAACGATGCCATCATGTTCACCGATACCCCGGGCTCCACGCTTACGCTGCGCGGTCGCAAGTCGGGCCACGGCGTCAAGATCGACTTTGAGGGCTTTAAGTACATTGGCGTGTGGTCTGCCGCCAACGACGCTCCGTTTGTGGCGCTCGAGCCCTGGACCGGTCACACCACCATGGACACCGAGGACGATGTCTTTGAGCACAAGGCCAACACCATCACCCTGGCCCCCGGCGCTACCGATAAACGCAGCTTTAGCGTCACCTTGCTCTAGAGGTTCCGCCGCTCGGTCGATGCCGCGCGCCGTCCAGAGCGATAATTTGTCATTCATAAGGCAAGGCATAGACCTTCTGGTCATGCCTTGCCTTTTTCATGCCACTTGTTCGCTCTGGACGTCGCTCGCCGGCATTGCCAAAACATCGACGTCCCCAATGACTACCGTGTGTCTATTAATTTTTCGAGCTTGTGCTGCGCCGCTGGTCGCTGGCGTATATCCTGTTAAGTCGTCAGCATACGATTCAACAGGGAAGGCAGATTATGCATTCTCCCCATCAATGCGGCGCGCATACCCAGCCGATATGCAGCCGTCGCATCTTTTTGGGTAGCGCTCTCGCTGCGAGCGCTTCTGTCGTCGCCGGCACACTTGCCGGTTGCCAGCGCCCCTCCACGCTGGAAGTAGTTCAGCCCACGACGGGCGGCGGTCGCGACGACCTGTCCGATTCCGTGATCGGCAAGGACAAGATCCGCATCGGTATGGAGGCAGCCTACGCCCCGTACAACTGGCAGGTCTCCGAGGCCAGCGAGTACACCATCCCCATCGACAACGTGCAGGGCGCCTATGCCGATGGCTACGACGTGCAAATCGCCAAGATCGTCTGCAAGGCCCTCGGCGGCGAGCCCGTTGCCGTCAAACAGAGCTTCTCGGGTCTCATCGATTCGCTCAACAACGGCCAGATCGACCTCATCATCGCCGGTATGAGCGCCACGCCCGAGCGTGAGGAGTCGGTCGGCTTCTCCGACCCGTACTTCATTGGCTACTTTGGCCTGTTTGTAAAAGAGGGTTCCCCCTACCAAAACGCCACCAAGCTCAGCGACTTTAGTGGCGCTACGGTCCTTGGCCAAAAGGACACCATGCTCGATACCGTCATCGACGAGATTCCGGGCGTTGTGCACAAAAACCCGGTCGACTCCGTCCCCACGGTGTTCTCGAACCTGCTGCAGGGCACCTGTGACGCCGTGACCTACAACACCGAGAACGAGAAGGGCTATATGGCCCAAAACCCGGGCATTGTCCCCATTCATTTTGCCGAGGGCGAGGGCTTTAAGCAGGAGGTCGCGGCAAACGTCGGCTGCCGCAAGGGCTCGGACAAGCTCCTTAAGCTCATCGACAAGACACTCAAGGGCATTAGCCAAGAGGAACGCGACCAAATGTGGGACGCGTGCCTCGATCGTCAGCCGGCATAGGGAGGCAGCATGAAAACCATCAATCGTCTGGCCTCCTTTATCAAGGCCGACCACCGTTATGTGTACCTGGGCACGAGCGTTATCGCGGCGCTCGGCCTGGCGTTTAGCCAGCGCAACCCCACACCGCTGAGCTTCTTGGCTCCCACGGGCGTGTTTCAAGATTGCCTTTGGGCAATCCTGTGGGCGTGGCTCGTCGTGTCGGCGGCGGCGCTGGTCACCAAGCTTATGCACTGGAGCGACTATCGCGAAAAGTCGCCGTTCGCATCCGAGCGTTTCCGTCGTGGAGCACGTTTAGGCAGCTACGTCGTGGTCGCCATCGCGGCAGTTTTCTTTATCGACCGCTGCGTCATGTCGTTTATCGACCTGGTGCAGGTGAGCATTGTCTCGGATTCCAACCCCAGCGACTTTTTGTCGAGCCTGGTCTACATGACCTACAAGAGCGGCGACTTCTTCATTCGCGGTATCGAGATCACCATCGCGCTTGCCACCTTCGGCACCGTCATCGCATTCTTCCTGGCACTGCTCTTTGTGTTCCTGCGTATTCAGACCTTCGACCGCGTGGATAACGACCTGGTGCGCTTCTTTAAGAGTATCGGCCGCGGCTTTGCGACCATCTACTCCACCATCGTGCGCGGCACGCCCATGATGGTCCAGGGCCTGCTCATCTATTACGCGGGCTTCACCGTTTTGCGCGGCATGGGCTTCGAGACCGCCCAGGCCAACCAGATCTGGAGCACCTTCACCGCCGGCCTCGTCACCATCTCGCTCAACTCCACCGCCTACATGATGGAGGTCCTGCGCGGCGGCATCGAGTCCATCGATCCCGGCCAGGCCGAGGCAGCACGCTCGCTGGGCCTGTCGCAGTGGCAAGCCATGCGCAAAGTCGTGTTCCCCCAGGGCATTAAAAACGCGATTCCGGCGCTCACCAACGAGCTCATCATCAACATCAAGGATTCGTCGGTGCTCTCGGTTATCGGCGTGTTTGACCTCATGTACGCCACCACCACCGTCGCCGGCGTGTACTACCGCCAGATGGAGGTCTACTGCGTGGCGCTCGTGGTCTACCTGATCCTGACGCTCGTGGCGAGCCGCCTGCTCGAGGCCTTTGGCAAAAAGCTCGGCGCCGAGGCTCCGGTCACGCTGCCCAGCTCCAACTAGGCTCAAGACGAGGAGAATCATCATGGCAGATACCGCCACTACCGGCACCGCGGCCGCCGCACAGACCAATGAGCCGCTCATCCGCGTCGAGGGCCTGCGCAAGAGCTTCGGCTCGCTCGAGGTGCTCAAGGGCATCGACCTGTCCGTTAACCCCGGCGAGGTCGTCACCATTATCGGCGCCTCAGGCTCGGGCAAATCGACCTTTCTGCGCTGCCTCAACCTGCTCGAGACTCCGGACGCGGGCCACATTTGGTTCCACGGCCAGGACCTCACGGCCGAGCGCTGCAACATCAACAAGCTGCGCGAGGACATCGGCATGGTGTTCCAGGGCTTTAACCTGTTCAACAACATGGATGTGCTCGACAACTGCACGCTCGCGCCCGTCACGCTCAAAAAGATGAGCAAGGCCGAGGCCGAGAAGGTCGCGCTGGAGCATCTGGCGAGCGTGGGGCTCGAGAAGTTCGCGCACGCCGCCGTGGGTCGCCTGTCCGGTGGTCAAAAACAGCGCGTGGCCATCGCTCGTGCCCTATGCATGAACCCGCAGATCATGCTGTTCGACGAGCCGACCTCCGCACTCGACCCCGAGATCGTGGGCGAGGTACTCGAGGTCATGCGCAAGCTCGCTGCCGACGGCATGACCATGGTCGTCGTCACGCACGAGATGGCCTTTGCCCGCACGGTGTCCGACCGCGTGGTCTTCATGGACAAGGGCGTGGTGCTCGAGGATGCCGCGCCGGCCGAGCTCTTCGGCAACCCCAAGCACCAACGTACCCGCGAGTTCCTCTCGCGTTATCTCGAGGACAAATAACCAACCGCAAGCGCTTATGTGGCAGGGCCGCTCCGGTGGGGCGGCCCTTGTCGTCACAATCGAAAGGATGTCATGGCCGAGGTTTGGCGCTTCTTTGCGCATGAGGATGATTTTGCCGATCTGGACGAGGCTGGTGCGTGCGAGCGCCTGGGCCGCGTGCTGTCGTTCCCGACCATCTCGAGTATGGATGCCGAGGCAGTGGACTGGCAGCCGTTCGACGACCTGCGCGCCTATATGCAGCGGGCCTGGCCGCACGTATTTACAGCGGGTAAGGTCGAGCTCATCGATCATTCGTTGCTGGTGACGCTTTCCGGCTCCGACCCCGCACTCAAGCCCGTTGTGCTCATGGGTCACATGGACGTGGTCCCCGTGGTGCCGGGTACCGAGGACGACTGGACGTACGCCCCCTTTAGCGGGCATGTAGACGACACCTACATTTGGGGTCGCGGCGCCATCGATATGAAAGACCAGGTCGCAGGCATTCTCGAGGCGGTTGAGTATGCGCTGGCGCACGGTTGGCAGCACGAGCGCACGCTGCTCCTGGCCTTTGGCCAGGACGAGGAGACTACGCAGTACGGCGCAGGCGCCATCGGCCGCGCGCTCGAGGAGCGCGGCATTGAGCTTGAGTACCTGATCGACGAGGGTGACTACCGTATCGTTGAGGCTGCCGAGTACGGCGCAGGCGAGGGTTGGCTTATGCATGCCGATCTTGCCGAGAAGGGCTATGCCGATATTGTGCTCAAGACGAAGAGTGAGGGCGGGCATTCGTCCAACCCCTACGGCGGCACATCGCTCGAGGTGCTGAGCCGTGCCATCACCGCAATCTGCGATATCGAATGGCCGACGCGCGTCACGGACCTGCTTGCCGCACAGCTCGTCGAGCTGGGGCTTTACACGGCCGACGAGATTGCCTCCAACAAGGACACCATCGTGCGCGAGTGCCTCGCCAGCAAGAAGCTCTATCCGCTGGTGACGACCACCTGCGCGCCCACGCAGATCGAGGGTGGCAGCACCGGCGCCAACGTAATGCCGCAGGATATGTGGGCCAACATTAACTTCCGCATGCTCGAGGGCACGAGCGTGGCCGACGTTGTGGCGCGCTGCCGCGAGGCGGTTGCCGCGGCGGGCCTTGCCGGACGTGTGGAGGTCGAACTTGGCCCCGGCAGCTCCGAGCCTTCGCCGTCCCCGCGCGTTGGTGGACCGGGACTCGAGGCCGTTCGCGCCATCGCCGCCCGCTATTTCCGTGATCCAAAGGGGACGGAGGAAAACGGATCATTCGAGCCGTTGGCGATTGTCCCCTCGACCGTGATCGGCGCGACCGACGCTGCCAACTACCAGCGCATTTGCTCCGAGTGCATTCGCTTCTCGGCCTTTGTGGTCGACGATGACGAGTGCGACCGCGGCGTCCACGGCACCAACGAGCGCATCACCCGCCGCGCCTACCTCCAGGGCGTGCGCTTCCTCATCGCCCTGCTCCATACGCTCTAGCCAAAAAGGAAGCCCTTGGTGCAATGGGGTCAGGTTTGTTTGCACCAATCATTCCGTGCGGGTTATATGCAGGTTTGCCTGCGCACGCTATCATATATGGGTTAGACCGCAACTATGTACCCCATACGCGAAGGGATGCGCATGTATCTGAAGATCGACATGTTCTAGCTGGGCTTACCCCCGCAGTGGCGCCGCGCGCCCCATCAACTCTGCCGATTTTCACCTTCACGCACATAAAGGAGTCCCGCCATGCGCGACAAGCTCGAAAAGATCATTAAGGCCTACGAGGAGCTCGAGAAGAAGCTTTCCGACCCGGCCGTCGCCTCCGATATCAAGGAGTTCACGCGCCTCAACAAGGAGTACGCGCACCAGTCCGACCTCATCGCCGCTTCGCGCGAGTACATCGGCGCGCTCGATGACATCGAGGCCGCCAAGGAGATGCTCCGCGACACCACCGACGCGGACGAGAAGGAAATGCTCCAGATGGACATCTCCGAGAACGAGGAGAAGCTTCCCCAGCTCGAGGAAGACATCAAGTACATGCTCATCCCGAGCGACCCCAACGACGACAAGAATACCATCGTCGAGATTCGCTCCGCCGCCGGTGGCGACGAGGCTGCCATCTTTGCCGGCGACCTCTACAAGATGTATCAGCGCTTCTGCGAGTCGCGCGGCTGGAAGACCACCGTGCTCGACTCCAGCCCCAGCGAGGCCGGCGGCTTTAAGTCCATCGAGTTCAAGGTTGAGGGCGACCGCGTCTACTCCGTCATGAAGTTCGAGTCCGGCGTGCACCGCGTCCAGCGCGTTCCCAAGACCGAGTCCCAGGGCCGCATCCAGACCTCTACGGCCACCGTCGCCGTGCTTCCCGAGGCCGAGGAGATCGACGTCCAGATCAACCAGTCCGACCTGCGCATCGACACCTACTGCGCCTCCGGTCCTGGCGGTCAGTGCGTTAACACCACCTACTCCGCCGTGCGCATCACCCACCTGCCCACCAACACCGTGGTGCAGTCGCAGGAGCAGCGTTCCCAGATCCAGAACCGCGAGGTCTGCATGCAGATGCTGCGCGCCCGTCTGTACGAGATGGAACTCGAGAAGCAGCAGGCCGAGCTCGGTGCCGAGCGCCAGAGCCAGATCGGCCACGGCAACCGTTCCGAGAAGATCCGTACCTACAACCAGCCCCAGGACCGCGTGACCGATCACCGCATCGGTTTCAACTCCACCTACAACGGCGTCCTTCTGGGCGATCAGCTCGGCACCGTCATCGAGGCGCTCGCCGCCGCCGAGCGAGCCGAGAAGTTGGCGCAGGCCGTTTAGGTTCCGCCGTTCTACCGAACGGCGGACCAGCCGACGCTGCGCGGGCCGCATTTGGACAATCTGACGTTCAACTTCAAGGGCGCGACCAGAAGGTCAGCGCCCTTTCGTTTCACGTCACCTTGTCTCAAATGTGACCCGCTCGCTGTCCGT
>CABUXL010000002.1 GCA_902495525.1 uncultured Collinsella sp. | reverse complement strand
TCAGGAAACGAGGGCAGCCCTGTGGGCGCCAGCGGAATGTGGGGTCACCGCGCGGTCCGCATCTGATGGTGTCGACGTCAATGGTATACGGGTGCATCATCGACGTCTTCAATACAGAAAATATCAGTGCGGAATGTTCTGAAAACTAAGTCCAGCACGGGCCCTGTGTTACCACTGCAGAGGGGGTGCGATTCCTTGATCGCTCACTTAGTCTAATGGGAAAGATAGCGAGGCCGGAGCTTTAGCTCCGGCCTCCTTATATAAGGGCTAGGCAAAGCCGAGCCACTAAATTTATATCAGCTCCCAGAACATGTTTGAGAACTGTGCCTGAAGTACGTATTTGCAGGCCCCGAATCGGTGTTGCCTCCCGGCGCATTCCGCAGGGGGAGCGATATTTTGCAGCACGAAGTGCGCAGCAAAATATCGCTCATGCCCGAGGACGCGCCGGGAGGCAACACCGATTCGGGGCCGGACACACGGATCTACCTGCGCATTTACAAATTCGTAAACTTTTTTGAAAAAAGTGGTTGCACAGTTCTCGAATCATAGGTTATTATCTTCCTCGTTGAACGCGCGGGTCCAACAAAACGAACCGTGAATCAACAACATAGCATGTCGGAGTGGCGGAATTGGCAGACGCGCTAGCTTGAGGTGCTAGTGACCGCTTTTTGGTCATGCGGGTTCAAGTCCCGCCTCCGACACCATCGCATTTGAGAAGCCTCTTCGGAGGCTTTTTTGTTACCGATAGACGGCGGGGTCCACGATGGAAACGCTTGAACACAACGAGTGGGCAGACGTTGCCCAACTAGTCGAGATCACGAGCGATGCTGTCATCATCTGCGAGCTCGACGGAACCATTCTGCATGTGAATAATCGCTTACTTGGTTTGATGTGCGAGGAACGCGCCGACGTCATTGGTGGAGATGTTAAAGACGTCCTGTACTCGTCCGCTTTTGAACGTGCGACGGAACATCGTCTGCCATTTGAAACTGATGGCTCCGAGAACGAACTGATGCTCAAGCTGAGTGACGGCTCCTTTATCCCCGTCTTGGTTCGTGCGGGCTCCGTAACGCCTCCACGCATCTTTGGGCGCCGCGCGCCACGTGTCCTGGTGGCGCTCCATAGCATCGAAGAACAGTATTCGCACGACCGTCAGCTCAAGCGTGCTCTTTCGGAGCTTAGAGTGGCTAACAAGCGCCTCTCTGGCACGCTCTCGGTCATTATGAGTACCGTGGGCTCCGATGAGCTGCCCAGCCTACTTGATACCGTTTTGAACCAGCTTGTAGGAACGCTCGATGCTTCGGGTGCTGCTATCTATTTTTCTGAGAGCGGCGGTTTTAAACTTCGCGGTGTTTCCAAGGAGCTGTACGACAGCTACCTGCCTGAGTTTTTGCCGTATGGCGCTGGCATTCCGACGTATGTTCTTCGTGAGTCGCGTGCCTGTCGCTTGTCGATTCAACAGGACCTTGAGGGCGATAGGGCTGCCTCCGGTATGTTTATGGACCTGGACAATCGTTCTAAGCACCTGTTGCGTATGCAGGATATGCCTCCGTACCGCAGCGAGATCTGTCTTCCCGTTTTTTACGGTACGCAGATCCTTGGCGTGCTGGAAGTTGGTTGGAAACGCCCTCAGGCACCGCTTGCCTATGACGTTAATGTGCTCGAGGTCATTTGCGATTACCTGTCTATCCAGCTGGTCGGCATGGCATCGAGCCTTCGCTCCCGTCGCACGGCCGAGCTTGGCCGCTCGCTCAATGTCTTGCGTGATGAGTTGTTTACCTTTCTAGACGATTCTGCCGCGGCTACCCAGGCGGTATCGTCCGAGATCTGCAATATGCTTAACTGCCATTTTTGCCCTGTTGAGTATGACGCTAGTCTGGATTCCTACGTCATAGATTTTGAAGGCGGCAGTCGCGTTGCCTTGCCGGACGACCCTGAGAAGCTTTTCTTTTCCACGACGGCGCCAGCGGCACGTCTGGGGGCTGGCCCTGATGGCTTTGAGGCATCTGTTTTGGGCGGTACGAGTGCCGAGGACCTTAAACACGTTCGTATAACTCGCGTTGACGAATCGATGCCTATGGGAGGCTGGCTTAGGGCGCATGGTCTGCCTTGTCAAGGTCTCTACGTCGACTCCGGCATCGAGGCGGGGCGCCCGCGCTCTGAGGGTGATGGCAAGCACAGTAACGACGCGATTGTTCCTGCTTCCGTTGCGAAGAGCCCGACGACGCGCGCGCTGCTGCTTCGTGATAGTAGCCAAGAGCCGATTGATGACCTTGAATATGACTACTTGGTGCACTTGGCGCATGACTTTGAACTGATCTACGAAGGCGAATCTCAAAAGCGCGAGGAGCGCCATATCGCTCAGACCCTCCAGATCGGCATGAGAAATTCCCTGGGGGATGTTCCGGGTATCGCAACCGATTCGGTGTACCTGTCGGCCACGAACTCGGCGTTGGTCGGCGGCGATTTCTATACGCTCATCCGACTTCCCGACGACTGCGCCGTCATGATTTTGGGTGATGTGTCTGGCAAAGGCATTGAGGCCGCATCGATGTCCGCGCTCGTCAAGACGGCCCTGACGGCATATGCCTGGGAGGGCGCTGGCCCGGCCCGCATGGCACGCTCCCTTAACAGCATGCTCATGGGCTTTTCGAGGGTCGAGACGTTCGTGACGGCCTTTATCGCCAAGATTGACCTTAAAGCCGGACGCGCAACGTATTGTTCGGCGGGCCATCCTCCGACCATGGTCATTAGGCCAGAGTCGATGCCGCTGGGTGGTGGCGAGGCCCGTGGGGGAGAGGTCGAGCTGCTTGGATGCCAATCGGGCGTAATCGGTGCCTTTGAGAGCATGGTGTACGAGACAGGCGTGTTTACGTTCGCTCCTGGCGACATGCTCTTCATGTATACGGACGGAACGATTGAGGCCCGCGACCGCACCGGAGCGTTCTTTGGTGAGCAGCGCCTTCGTGACCTTCTGCTCTCTGTCTCGGGTGAGGGCGTATCGGGAATCTGCGGCAAGGTCTTGGGCGAGCTTGACCGATTTACCGAATCGGCGCTGGACGATGACATTGCATTGGTGTCCCTTGAGTTTTTACGGGGTCGTTCATAGACGACGCTGGGCGGGCTGAATCCGTACGGTTGGGGAAACGAATGCATCGAGTGGGCTTTTTTGGGGAACCATGGTCGTATGAATGAGTGGAATGACATAGCGGTTTTGACGCCACCAGGCGATATCGACATCGCCACGGTGCCTGCGCTGCGTCGGCGGTTGGATGTTTTGATTGGCCGCGGCGTGCGTCGTGTTGTCATCAACTGTCAGGCTGTTAGCTTTATCGATTCGACGGGCTTGGCATTCCTGCTTACGCGCGCTCGTGAGCTCATGAGGCGAGAAGGCCTGCTTTCGCTCGTCAATGCATCGGGTGAAGTCGTTCGCTTTTTGGAGATTGCTCGTCTTGTCGATATCCTTCATGTCGCGGGGCCGGCACGGGAGTCTATTCCCGCCATTCCGGTGGGGGAGCTGCCTCGCTGGAGTAAGAGCGTCGAGGTCCGTCAGGGTATCGAGAATCTTCCATACTACCGACATCGCATCGCCGAACTCCTTGAATCGCTTCCGTTGCGCCGTGACGAGCGCTACGATGTCGCATTGGCGTCGGGGGAGGCGCTGGGTAATGCCTATGACCATGCGGGCGGTATCGGGTGCGTCCTGACGGTTCAGGCCTATGGCGATCGCGTTGTGGTTGAGGTGCTTGATCGAGGTGCCGGCTATTCTATCGATGAAACGAGCGAGCCGGTCGCATCCGAGGAGCGCGGCCGTGGCATCAAGCTTATGCGTATGCTCGTCGATAACGTGGAGGTTGCTCGTCGTACGGACGGCGCCGGCACGCGCGTACAGATGGTGAAGCTGTTTAGCGGAGCGCTGGAATCGTGTGCCTAGCCAATCGCTTTAGCGCGTTTAGCTACTAAGAACATGCGGCAGACAAGTTTTTTGAAAAAAGTACTTGCGTCTTTTGGACAACTCGCGTAAATTAATAACCCGCAAGCGGACATGGCTCAGTTGGTAGAGCACAACCTTGCCAAGGTTGGGGTCGCGGGTTCGAGCCCCGTTGTCCGCTCCAAACGCAACAGCCCGGCTACCACGGTAGCCGGGCTTTTTTGTATCCATCGCATGGGCTCGAGCCCGAGAGGGGGCGATCGTTTTGGGGCGTGGCTGTGGCGTTGTTTGTCGCGAATGTCCGCTTTGGGCGTATCATCGTGGGCATCTCGCATAACCTCGTTGCAAGGGAGATACGCCCCATGGCTACAGAAAAGTCTTCTTCGCGCTCATGGATGTCCGATGCCGCGATCTATCAGATCTACCCGCGCTCGTTTAAGGATTCGACTGGTTCGGGTCTGGGCGATATCGCGGGCATTACCCAGCAGATGGACTATCTTGAGCGGCTGGGTATCGAGGCCATCTGGCTGAGCCCGTTTTACCCATCGCCTCTTGTCGATGGCGGCTATGATGTGGCGGACTACTGCGATGTCGACCCGCGTCTCGGCTCGCTTGACGACTTCGATGACATGATCGCTGCGGCTCACGCGCGCGGCATCAAGGTCATCGTCGACATCGTGCCCAACCATTCATCCAACCAGCACCCCTGGTTCAAAGCCGCTCTTGCCGCCGGCCCCGGATCGCCCGAGCGCGCCCGTTATATCTTCCGCGATGGTCGCGGCGAGCATGGCGAGCTGCCTCCCACCAATTGGAATGCCAACTTTGGCGGCCCCGCATGGACGCGTGTTGCGGACGGTCAGTGGTATCTGCACATGTTTACGCCCGAGCAACCGGACTTTGACTGGTCATGCCCCGAGGTTCATGCGCTCTTTTGCGACGTCCTGGCGTTTTGGAGCGATCGAGGCGTCGACGGCTTTCGCATTGATGTGGCGCAGGGTCTCGCCAAGGATCTCGACCGCGATGACCTCGACCGGTGGCATCTCGCCGAGGGCGATGACATGGTTGACGACGGCACCCATCCGCTGTGGGACCGCAATGAGGTCCACGAGATCTATCGCGAGTGGCGCCGCGTGTTCGACCGCTATAATCCGGCGCGCAGTGCCGTTGCCGAGGCGTGGGTGCTGCCCGAGCGCCAGTATCTCTATGCGCGTCCCAGCGAGCTTGGCCAGACATTCAACTTTGAGTTTGCCAAGGCCACTTGGACCTATGATGACATGCACACTGCAATCGAGAAGGGCTTGAAGGCAGCCGTCGAATCCGATTCCGCCTCGACCTGGGTACTCTCCAACCACGACGTGCCGCGCGTGGCGACACGCTATGCCCTGCCGCAAATCAAGGCGACGCGCTACCACCAGATTGCGCTCGACTGGCTCTTACGCGACGGGTCGTCTTATGACGAGGACCGTGAACTCGGCGAGCGCCGCGCGCGGGCGGCCCTTTTGCTTGAACTGGCGCTTCCGGGCTCGGCATACGTGTATCAGGGTGAGGAGCTCGGCCTTTTTGAGGTGGCTGACATCCCGTGGGCTGCACTCGAAGATCCTACTGCGACCAATACGCGCGGACCGAAGCGTGAGAAGGGGCGCGACGGCTGCCGTGTGCCCCTGCCGTGGGTGGCGGCGGACGATCCCGCGCATGGCGGATCGTTTGGGTTTTCGCCGGCAGACGCCGATGCGGCGCCCCATCTGCCGCAGCCTGCATGGTTTTCCGATTATGCTGCCGATAGGGAAGAAGTGGACCCGACATCGATGCTTGCGCTCTATCGTGACGCCCTCTGGCTGCGGCGCAAGCTGCGCGGGTGCGCCAACGATCTTGCGTGGCTCGATCTTGACGGGCGCACCGGTCTTGCGGATGGTGCCGAGGGCGCTGAGGGCGGCGTCATCGCCTATCGCCGCGATAACGGCTGGGCGTGTGTGACGAACTTCGGTGCAGCACCCGTGGAGCTGCCGGCGGGCAGGGTCCTGCTCACCTCATCACCGCTTACAGACGGCAGGCTCGCGCAGGACAGCTCTGCCTGGATCATGCTCGGTGAGATGTAGGGGCATCTCGCTGCGAGCCTGCGTTTGTTCGCGCCTTTCGTGACGACTGATGCCCTCGCGAGAGCGTCGCAAAACTTTTCAAAAAAAGTTCTTGCATAGGATGCGGGCATCACGTAAGATTAATCCCCGTAAGCGGACATGGCTCAGTTGGTAGAGCACAACCTTGCCAAGGTTGGGGTCGCGGGTTCGAGCCCCGTTGTCCGCTCCATTTGGGCGTTTAGCTCAGGGGGAGAGCGCTTCCCTGACACGGAAGAGGTCAGAAGTTCAAATCTTCTAACGCCCACCAAATGTTCGCAGCTCAGAGGCTATGTCCTCTGAGCTGTTTTGTTTTGCTACCAAGCACGCCGCCAAATATGCCAGCAAATATTGATCCAAGGTCCCCGTAGAGGTGCCGGCAGGTTGCATACGTCCTGGCCGACCGTGACCGCAACATGTTGGTCAAGCATAATCTTTTGGATTCTTTTGGCGTGAGCGGCTTGGTTTTGGTAGGATTTGTCAGCGGCTTGACTAAGGGGGTTTTATAACTGCCATGCAGGTAGCCGTGTTGGTAACGTTTTACCGACTTGCCAAGAACCCCTCATAATTAATGCGTCTGCAAAATGACTAATTGCTTTGACCTGCTGAAACACTATATGTTGTGTTTGACCTAAAAAAAGAATACAGGATATAGATGCCTCTTTGTCGTATGATAGATGGCGGACAGAGAACGAGGACCTTATTCGCCCCATTTGGATGGATCTTCGAGCCCCTTGATTGGCTGCGAGGATTGTCCGCATGAGGGCCTATGGTTTTCGAAAACACAGATTGCGCGACGGCGCCGCAAGACAGGGGCAAGCCCTGCCGGGCATCGTTTGGCTCTGAAGCGCAATACGATTTCGACGCGAAAGAGGCAAGAGGATGAAGATCATCAAGCGCAGCGGCACCGAGGTTGTCTTTGACATCGATAAGATTGTCAATGCCATCCGCGCCGCAAACTTGGAGGTCGAGGAGAGCTCTCGTCTTACCGACCGCCAGGTGGTTTACGCGGCACAAAACGTCGCCGAGGCATGCGAGAACGCGGGTCACACCGTGTCGGTCGAGGAGATCCAGGATCTGGTCGAGGACGAGATCATGCGTCTCGACTGCTACGAGGTCGCTCGCCATTACATCATCTATCGCTATGTTCAGAGCCTGAAGCGCCAGAAGAACACGACCGACGACAAGATCCTGTCGCTGATTGAGTGCAACAACGAAGAGGTCAAGCAGGAGAACTCCAACAAGAACCCGACCGTCAATTCCGTTCAGCGTGACTACATGGCCGGCGAGATCTCCAAGGACCTGACTCAGCGTGTGCTGCTGCCCCAGGAGATTGTGGATGCTCACAATGAGGGCCTGATTCACTTCCATGATTCGGACTACTTTGCCCAGCACATGCATAACTGCGACCTGGTGAACCTGGAGGATATGCTCCAGAACGGTACTGTTATTTCGGGCACGCTGATCGAGAAGCCGCACAGCTTCTCGACTGCCTGCAACATCGCGACGCAGATCATCGCTCAGGTTGCTTCCTCCCAGTACGGTGGCCAGTCGATTTCGCTGACCCATCTTGCCCCGTTCGTCGAGGTGAGCCGTCAAAAGATTCGCGGCGAGGTCGCCCGCGAGCTCGAGGAGCTCGGCGTTTCCGCATCTCCCGAAAAGGTCCGCGAGGTTGTTGAGGACCGCCTGCGTGACGAGATCCGTCGCGGCGTTCAGACGATTCAGTATCAGGTCGTGACCCTTATGACCACGAATGGCCAGGCGCCGTTCGTGACGGTCTTTATGTATCTCAATGAGGCCCGTACGCCCCAGGAGAAGCATGACCTTGCCATGATTGTGGAGGAGACGCTTCGTCAGCGCTATGAGGGCGTTAAGAACGAAGCCGGCGTGTGGATCACCCCGGCGTTCCCCAAGCTCATCTACGTGCTCGAGGACGATAACGTTCACGAGGATTCCCCGTACTTCTACCTGACTCAGCTGGCTGCGAAGTGCACCGCCAAGCGCATGGTGCCCGACTACATCTCCGAGAAGAAGATGCGCGAGCTCAAGCTGTCGAAGGGCGAGACCGCGGGCAACGGCGACTGCTATACCTGCATGGGTTGCCGCAGCTTCCTGACGCCCGACCGCTCCGGTAACGGATTTAACAACGTGGCCAACGCGCTGAACTATGACCCGAACAAGCCCAAGTACTACGGTCGCTTTAACCAGGGCGTTGTGACCATCAACCTGCCCGATGTCGCGCTGAGCTCGCATCAGGACATGGATAAGTTCTGGAAGATCTTCGACGAGCGCCTTGAGCTGTGCCACCGCGCCCTGCTGTGCCGTCATGAGCGTCTGATGGGTACGCTTTCGGATGCCGCACCGATTCTTTGGCAGTACGGTGCCCTCGCCCGCCTGAAGAAGGGCGAGACGATCGACAAGTTGCTCGTGGGCGGTTACTCCACCATTAGTCTGGGTTATGCCGGCCTGTATGAGTGCGTTAAGTACATGACGGGCCACAGCCACACCGAGAAGGAGGGCACGCCCTTTGCCATGGCCGTCATGCAGCGCATGAACGACAAGTGCGCGGAGTGGAAGGCCGAAAGCGATATTGACTTCTCGCTGTACGGTACCCCGCTTGAGTCGACGACCTACAAGTTCGCCAAGTGCCTGCAGCGTCGTTTTGGCATCATCCCGGGCGTGACGGACAAGGGCTACATCACCAACAGCTACCACGTCCACGTGTCCGAGGAGATCGACGCATTCGACAAGCTCAAGTTCGAGGGTATGTTCCAGCAGCTTTCGCCGGGCGGTGCCATCTCCTACGTCGAGGTTCCCAACATGCAGGACAACCTCAAGGCTGTCATTCGCGTGATGCAGTACATCTACGACAACATCATGTACGCCGAGCTCAACACCAAGAGCGACTACTGCCAGGTGTGCGGCTACGACGGTGAGATCAAGATTGTCGAGGATGACGGCAAGCTGGTGTGGGAGTGCCCCAATTGCGGCAATCGTGACCAGGAGAAGATGAATGTCGCCCGTCGCACGTGCGGTTACATCGGTACCCAGTTCTGGAACCAGGGCCGAACCGAGGAGATCCGCGACCGCGTGCTGCATCTCTAATAACCATCCCAGGCCGCCCCGTAGCGAGGCCCCGGACCTTTACTCGCTATTTCGGACAGTCCTGGCTCACGACGGAGGCGCCACTGGCGCCTCCTGTTCGTGCGGAACTCATATCGAGCAAAGGTCCGGGGCCTCGCTACGGGGCGGCCAAGTTGACGTAGCTGAGATGCAGCATGAGGCCTGCTCACTCCTCGAAGTTCTTAGCGGAAATGAGTTGACTTGCAACAACGCTTTGCTTGCGAAGTCGGTTGAGCTGCAACTCAGTATTTATTAGACCTCGAACCCTATACTCGATGTTCGCTTTGTTCACCGAGCATCGCTCGCGAGGGGTCTGGAGTATATCGTCCCGCCCGCAGTTCTGCAGCGAGCGCAGCGAGCGAAGCTGTTTGAGGACGGGATGATATACTCCAGACCCCCAGAAAGGTTGCCTATGAACTACGCGAACATTAAGTATTTCGACATTGCTGATGGGGAAGGCGTTCGTACTTCTCTGTTTGTGAGTGGGTGCCGTCGTGGGTGCAAGAACTGCTTTAACTCTGTCGCGTGGGACTTTGCTGCGGGCGAGCCGTTCGATCGTGCCGTCGAGGACAAGATTATCGAGAGCCTCGATCATCCCTTTATCGATGGCTTGACGATTCTGGGCGGCGAGCCTATGGAGCCCGAGAACCAGGCGGGGCTTGTTGACTTTATCGAACGCGTGCGTGCGGCCTATCCTGCGGGGTCGGGCAAGACCATTTGGTGCTTTACCGGCGACGTGCTCGAGGAGCTTATGCCGGGCGGTCGCCACCATACCGAGGTCACGGACCGTATCCTTGCCTGCCTCGATATGTTGGTGGACGGCCCGTTTGTTCAGGATCTGTACGATATCTCATTGCGCTTTAGGGGCTCGAGTAACCAGCGCGTGATTGATATGAACGCCACGCGCGCCCGTGCTGAGCGCGAGGGCGTTGCGCTTTGTGATGCGGTTGAACTTTGGCGTGATGATCCGGTCTATTCGACCCATACTATGTAGCTTGTGGTCGATGCCGAAGAGCGTGGTACCATAGCGCGAACGTGAAATCGGAAAAGTGAGGCCCAGATGGTCGATCAGGAAAAAGTCGAGGCCGCCATTAAGCTGTTGCTTGAGGGCATAGGCGAGGACCCAACTCGTGAGGGCCTGCTGGAGACCCCGGCGCGCGTTGCCCGTATGTATGGTGAGATCGCCGGCGGTATGGACCAGAGTGCCGAGGAGCACCTGTCCAAAACCTTTGCCGTCGCCTCGAACGACTTGGTTATCGAGCGCGACATCACGTTTTACTCGCTGTGCGAGCATCATCTGCTGCCGTTTTATGGCAAGGCTGCGATCGGCTATATCCCTAACGGTCGCGTGGCGGGTCTGTCTAAGCTCGCTCGCACGGTTGAAGTCTATGCCCGTCGTCTGCAGCTGCAGGAGCAGCTGTGTGCGCAGGTTGCCGACGCCCTTATGGATTATCTCGCTCCCCAGGGAGCGATTGTGCTCATGGAGGCTGAGCATATGTGCATGACCATGCGCGGCGTGCAGAAACCCGGCACCAAGACCGTGACGCTCGCTCGCCGCGGCGTCTTTGAGACCGATCCCGCGCTCGAGGAGCGGTTCTTTAGGATGCTGGGCCGTTAGCATGAGGGTCGTCAACGACTTTACATCGAAGACCGATGAGGGGACGTCGCGTCGCGGCTTTATGGCTTCGGGCCTGGCCCCCTTTGGTGCCATGCCTCGCGTTGATTACATTTGTGCCAACGGGCTTTTCCGGCGGCACCTGGGCAACATTGCACAGTTGGAATCGGGGCGCATCTTCTGCCGCCACGGTATTGACCATCTGCTCGATGTCGCTCGCATTATGTGGATCAAGAATCTCGAGGAGCAGCTCGAATTTGACCGCGAGGTTGTCTACGCCACGGCACTTCTTCACGATATCGGCAAAGATGAACAGTATGAATCGGGTATATCCCATGATGTTGCAAGCGAGCGCGTCGCTGATGCAATTCTCGGCGGCATGCCCGATGACGTCGCGTTTGAGCCGGCCGATGCCGCAGCCATTAAGACGGCCATTCTGGGCCATCGAAAGCTGCGCGTGAACAGCCAACCGCTTGAGCGTCTGCTCTATGCGGCCGACAAGGCCTCGCGCGCCTGCTTCGCATGCCCCGCGCGCAATGCTTGCAACTGGAGCGATGATAAAAAGAACCTGTCGATTCGCGTGTAGTTAGTTTGCGCGGTCGGGGTTCTAAACGAAGGAGACGATCGCGATGAGTAACAAAAAGCTGCCCGAGAATGCAACCAAGACTGAAGGCGCCGAGCTCGCCCGCCGTGGCAGGGGCGAAATATCCACCGCAACGGCGGTGCCCCACGTGAGCTATGACGATCTGCGCCATGCCGACCGTATTGTCATTGACGGGCTTGAGGTTTTTGCCAACCATGGTGTGTATCCCGAGGAGAACGCGCTGGGCCAGAAGTTCATCGTGTCCTTGGTGCTCTATGCCGACCTGCGCGTTGCGGGGGAGCACGATAACCTGGACGCCTCGATTGACTACGGCTCGGTGTGCCACGATGTCGATGGCTATCTGCGCGAGCATACGTTTAAGCTCATCGAGGCGGCAGCTGAGGGTACGGCCCAGATGCTGCTGCGCCGTTATCCCTCGCTGCTTGGTGTGCGCATCAAGCTCGATAAGCCTTGGGCGCCCGTCGGTCTTCCCCTGGCAAGCTGCGGTGTCGAGATCGAGCGCGTGCGCTAACCGGTACTAATATGTCTCTATGGGTGGCTGCTTGAGCCGCTGGGACAGTGCTCTATTGTTGGGGCAGTATGTGTCGAGCAGGACGTGGAACCGCTGGTTGTGGCTTGGCTCGAGCAAGTGGACGAGCTCGTGGGCGACAACCATGTCGAGGCATTCGATGGGATAGGCGGCAAGTTCGCGTGCGATGCGAATGGCGCCGGATTTGGGAGTGCATGAGCCCCAACGCGTTTTCATGCTGCGTACGGAAACGCGAGAAACGGCGACACCCATTGCGATTTCGTATGCGTGCACCATATCGCGCAGCGCCGATGTGACTTCGGACGTATAGAGCTGGTCGATGTGGGCTTGGAGCTCATCGGACGTTAGGCCGTCGAGGATTGCGTGCCGCTTGGTCTGTGGGCCTTCGTCCGATTTATCGGTACCCATAAAACTTGCGAAGGTGGCCTGTTTGGGTCGCGGTGCGGGTGATGCAAAGTTGTGATCGAGCGCATCCTGTACCGTGATGGGCTTGCCCCAAAGTGCAATGATGGACGAGGGACTGAGCGGCTCTCGCGCCGTCGCCTGACGTCGCTCACGCTGGGCAAGTCGGTTGACAATCCAGGCACTGTTGCGCTTTACAAACGCTTCGATGCGCTCGCGAGTGGCGCTGAGCGGTGCGCTTGCGTGGACCTCGCCGCTCGATGTGACGCGTAGGTTGAAGTTCTTGACGCGCTTTTTGGTAACGACGACGGGGATGGGCGTCCCATCCGGTCGGGATACGGAAATCGTAAACTGCTGCGTCAAAAGCGGTCCTTCAGATTGGGGACGGGCCGGTATGTCGACCGTTCGGCATGCCGGCCCGCTCAAGGGATGTGAAATTAATAACGCTCGAAGAAAGCAAGCGCGTTGTCACTGCAGAGCTTTTGCATCACGGTCTTGCCAAAGTGCTTGGAGAGCATGTTCTGGAACTCGGGCATCATGCCTGCATCGGAGAGGAAAGCGGGCACAGTGGCGCCGTCCCAGTCGCCGCCGAGCGCGATGACGTCCTCGCCGTCCAGGTCGAGCCAGTGCTCGATATGTGCCGCTAGCTGGTCGAAGGTGACGTCTGCGGCGGTCTTGTCGGTTGCGTCGTTGGAAAGGAACTCGCTGCAGTAGTTGAGACCGACGATGCCACCCATGTCGCGAATGGTGCGGAACTGGTCGTCGGTGAGGTTGCGCTTGACGTCGCAAACCGCACGGGAGTTGGAGTGACTGGCGACGAAGGGGCGCGTGGCGTGGGCGACAACCTCGTCAAAGCACTCATCGTTGAGGTGGGAGACGTCAAGCACCATGCCGGCGTGCTCCATCTGCGTAAGTGCCTCGATGCCGGCGGCGGTGAGGCCGGCGTGGGTATCGTGGCCGCTCGCGAGCGGCCCCTGCGCGTTCCAGCTGAGTGATGACATGAGCACGCCCAGGCTCTTGAGCACTTCGATCAGCGCGGGGTCCTCGGCAAAGAACGTGGCGTTTTCGATGGTGTGGATGCAAGCGACCTTGCCGTCCTTGAGCGCGGGACGAATGTCTGCGGCGCTGCGCACGTTGACCATGCGGTCGTGGTTGAGCATTGCCTGGCCGCTCATGTGCGCCATGATCTGCGCCTGGAAGCGCGCGGCGTGGGCGGTGGGAATCTCGTCGGGGACAAACGTGGCGAAGCACTGCGCCCACGGCGTGTTGCCGATCTTTGCGAGCGAGATGGCGCAGGCGTTGCCCTCGATGAGGTCGAAATCTTGCGGATGCGTTTCGTCGCCGGGGAAATAACCGTCGGTGCCGGCGGTAAAGCGCAGGTCGAGATCGAGCGTGGCCCAGCCGATGCGGTCGGCGGTGTCGCAGTGTAAGTCAAATACGGGATATGCCATGGTTCCTCCGGTTGCAGCGTTTCTTTGCAAACTGTCTTTGAATTGTATGACTAGGGTATAGTTAGCGCCATATGTTCACGGCGGCCCGCGTTGTGTGCCGCCCTTATCACGGAGGTTACCATGTCCAACCAGGGCAAGAAGGTCAAGACTCATTATCGCGGCACGCTCGACGACGGCACGCAGTTCGATAGCTCCTACGATCGCGGCGAGCCGCTGGAGTTCACCTGCGGCGCCGGCCAGATGATCAAGGGCTTCGACGCCGCTGTTGTCGACATGCAGGTGGGCGAGAAGAAGACCGTGCACATTCCTGCTGCCGATGCCTACGGCGAGCACAACCCCGAGATGGTTATTACCTTCCCGGCCGAGCAGGTTCCCAACATCGAGCAGATCGAGAAGGGCATGAAGCTCTTCCTGTCCACGCCGAGCGGCATGCCTGTCCCCGCCGTCGTCATCGATGTGACGCCCGGGGCCGTGACGCTCGACGCCAACCACGAGCTCGCCGGCAAGGATCTCAACTTTGATATCGAGCTCGTCGAGGTCGAGGACTAGTTGATGTCCGTGTACCTGGTAGCTACGGAGCGCTTGGGAAATCTCAACGACCCGTCCTATGAACTCCTGCTTCGTCGGGAGCTGGGTGGTGTCTTTGAGGTTGACGAGCTGCTACTCGATTGGGACCAGGCTGATGCGCACTTGTTTGTGGGCGTGACGGAGCTGGGGCGCACGGTGAATGCCCGGCTGGATGCCACTGATGGCGAGCGTCTTGCCGACGGTGACGTGCTCGCTGTCGACCGCACGGGCACGGTGCCCGTAGTAGTTGTCGTACGCCTGCGCAGCGCCGAGGTCTATATGGTCGAAGTCGACCGCATGGATCCGATTGTGCTCGCACATGCGTGCTGGGAGATTGGCAACATGCATGCGCCGCTCTTCCGGGGTGACTCGGACGAGCATACCGTGCGCATGTATACGCCGGTGCAACCGGTTTTGGGTCGTATGCTCCGGGGCATTGGGGGCGTTCGGCTCTCGGTGGTCACACGCGAGCTCGATGCCAGTCGACGCTTTGCATCGAGCGCCGCGGATGTTGTTGTGGGTATGGCTCCAGACTTTACGATCGTAAAGAAGGCGCGCGGCTAGCGTGCGTATGCGTAAGACGGACTTTGAGAGGCAACTATTCAAAGTCCGTCTTGCTGTTGATGAGATGCTTTGGGGGAACATATGGGTCTTGAGGGAATCAAGCTGATCGCCTGTGATTTGGACGGCACTTTGCTGCATCCGGGGGAGCGCGAGCCACGCCTCGAGGCCTTTGAGCTCATTAATGAGTTGCACCGTCGCGGTATCGTGTTTATGCCGGCGAGCGGCCGTCAATATGCGAGCTTGCGCTACCTGTTTGCCCCGGTGGCCGATGAGCTCGCCTATGTGTGCGAAAACGGAGCCCTGGTGATGAGCGAGGGGCATGGCGTTGTCAAGCGTTCCATGGAGCGTAGTCTTGCTATGGATATTGCGAATGCCGTGGTCGCCTACCCCCATGCCGACGTGACCCTTTCGTGTGAGGGGCACCTTTACACCATAAGCGGCAACGATGCGTTCACCGACCATTTGCGTTACGAGGTCCATTGCGATGTGGCGGTGGTCGACCGTCCCGAGGACATTGACGAGGATGTCATTAAGATTGCGTTTCAAACGCCCGAGACAGAGCAGCCGGCGGCGCTGGAGTATTTCGTGCGTCGCTTTAGCGACCGGGTCGATGTGATGACGTCGGGAACTGAATGGACCGACTTTATCGGCTTTGATTCAGGCAAGGGGTCCGCGCTTGCCGATTATGGTCGTGCGCTGGGGATCTCACCTAACGAAATGATGGCGTTTGGCGATAACGAAAACGACCGCGACATGCTCAACGTGGTGGGCCATCCCTATCTGATGGAGAGCTGCAATCCCAGCATGCGCGGCATTAATGACCGCGTCCGCTACGTGCGCACGGTCGAAGAAGAACTGCGTCGCCTGCTTGCCGAGTAGGCATGTCCCAAAATCTACCTACAGTTGGGGCAGAGACCCTCGAAGATAGTGTAGTGCGAGGTGACGTTCCAGCCGATTTGCTCGGACGCCTTGGCGTCGAGCTGGGCATCGAAGGGTAGCGGTACGTCGATGACGCGGCCGCACGAGGTGCAGATGATATGCGCATGCGGCTCGATCGTGCGATCGAAGCGGCTGCCGCCTGGCGTCTTGATGGAGAGGATCTCGCCGGCGTCGGCTAAGAGATTGAGATTGCGGTAGACCGTACCGCGGCTGATTTTGTCATCCTGCGCGCGCACGGCGTTGTAGATCTCATCGGCGGTGGGATGGCTATAGCTTTGGCGCACGGCATCAAGAACCAGCTTTCGCTGCTTGGTGTTTCTTCTTTGCATGGCCATGCGCCTCGCCTCTTTTCTGTCGATGTAGGTAGGTAAATGATACCGTATTTAGCACACAATACTAATAGCGTGGGTTGAAACCATCTTCGCTGGTAAGCGCGGCGCGGATTTGTGCGTCCTCGAGGCGAAAACGTATGCCCATTCGCTCATAGGAGGCATGGAGCGCCTCGAGGTGAGACAGGATATTCGCAGGCGCGCCTTGTACCTCCATTTCGACCGAACCGTCTTCCATATTGCGTACCCAGCCGGTGAGTGCGTGCGTCTGTGCGAGATTGGTGTTGGTAAAGCGAAAGCCGACGCCCTGGACTTGGCCCTCCCACCGCAGAAAATAGCGCTGAGGAGCGTTTTGAGTGGCTGCGTCGCTTGCTAGCACGGTAAGCCTGCGTCGCAGCTCGAGCTCAACGCCAGACGGTTTTTGAGACTCTCGATTGATGCCGGAGAAGAACTTGTCAAGGAAACCCATCGCTAGGCCTGCTTGACTGAATCGGCGGGGAAGGTAATGCCGGCCTGCTGACGCACGGCATCCATGATGCGCAGCGAGACGAGCGTGACATCGCGGTAGTGGCCGAGCTCGTGGCGCCCGGCCGGTGTTTCCCAAATCTCATCTTTAACGTGATGAACGCCGTCGATAGCGGTGATAAAGTCGGCAAGCTCGTATTCCATAGTGTTGCTCGATTTGGGCAGGTCGAGCACGCGGCCGTTGTCTCCCTGTTCGCGCGGTGCCTCGGTCGCCGAGCCGCGTACGACGTCGCCGCGATAGTCGATGCGGACGTTGCGGGGCGTGGACAGATGGTCGATCTGGATAGTGCCACGCTCGCCTTCGATCTGCGAGGGCAGCAGGTCATTCGTAATTTTGGAGTGCGCGAGCTCGACGGAGATACGGCCACCGCCGTAGCTGGCGAGGATGGAACCGCAGCCGTCGATGGGGCCGTGCGTGAGCTGTCGCGTGGTGGGGTCGAGCAGAGTAGTCATGCTCGTAAGGCCGGAGGGCATGCCGAAAATCTCGACCATGGGCTCGACGGTGTAGACACCAATGTCCATGAGGGAACCTGATGCCATATTGCAGTCGAAGATATTGGTGGCGCGTCCCGCGAGAATCTCGTTGTAGCGCGAGGAATACTTGCCAAAGCGCAGCGAGGCGCGGCGAATGGGCGCAATTTCGCCCAGAGCGTCCTCAATGGCGTGGAAAGCGGGATCGTGAAGCGGGCGCATGGCCTCGAGGGCCACGACGCCAGCTGCCTCGGCAGCCTGGAAGACCTCGAGCGCTTGCGCCTCGGTGGCGCAGAAGGGCTTTTCGACGATAACGTGCTTACCGCCGGCGATGCAGGCGAGCGCCTGCTCGTGATGGAGTGCATTGGGGCTGCCGATGTAGACGGCATCGACGTCGTCGGCGGACGCGAGCTCTTCGAGTGACGTAAAGTTTCGCTCGCCACCGCGCTCGGCGGTAAAGGCAGTACCGCGATTGGCGTCGCGTGAAAGCGTGCCCACAAACGCGGCTTGGTCGTTGGCGTTGACGACCTGGATAAAGTCGTCGGTAATCATGGATGTGCCGATGGTCGCGATGCGCAGCATACGTCCCCCTTGCGTTGCTTGGTCTACAGGATGAGTGTAGCGCGTGGGGATATAAAGCTGCGCGAAAACGCTATTACAGGTCGCTCTCGTTAAAGCCGGTGTCGATATCGAGGTTACTGCCGTCGGCCGCCGTGGTGGCGAGCTCATCGCAGCGCTCGTTGAGCTCGTGGCCGGCGTGACCCTTAACCCAGATGAACTCAACCTTGTGCTTGCTTTTGGCGGTGAGTAGGCGCTCCCACAGGTCGCGGTTCTTGACGGGCTGCTTGTTGGCGGTTTTCCATCCGCGCTTTTTCCAGCCGTCGATCCAGTACTTGTTAAAGGCGTTGACGACGTACTGCGAATCGGAATGGACCTCGACCTCGCAGGGGCGGTTAAGTGCCTCGAGCGCCACGATGACCGCCATGAGCTCCATGCGGTTGTTGGTGGTCTTGGCGTAGCCGCGCGAAAGCTCGGAGGTGAAGGTCTTGCCGGCGGGGTTGGTGTATTTGAGCACGGCGCCGTAGCCGCCGCGTCCCGGATTTGATCGGGCCGAGCCGTCGGTATAGATGATGACCTTCACGGGCTTCCTTTCGTTGGGTACGTTTCGTGTGAGTGACCATTGTAGCGCCATGCCCGCCGGGGGCTAGCAATCTACGATTTCTACCCCGTCTTCCGACAGTTAGTTGGCATGGATGATGCGGTTGAGCTCGTCGAGGTATTGCTGCAAGAGGGGAGAGGGCTTGCGCTCGTCGTGCATGATATAGCCTACGTGCATCGTTGGGGCGTCTGCTAACGGGATCGATGCCATACCCCATTGCATTTCATTGGAGAGGACACCGGTCGACAGGGTGTAGCCGTTCGACGTGATAAGTAAGTTAGTAAGTGTTCCGCGGTCCGAGATTCGTATGTTGCGGTCGCAAGGGATATAGCTAAAAGGTTCCTCGGCGTAATAGAAGGAGTTTGAGGTTCCCTGCTCAAAGCTGTAGCGCGTATATGGTGTGAGGTCGGCAAGGGACAGCTGCGGGCGGCGGGCAAGCGGGTGGCGCTCGCTAACGAAGACGTGGACCGTCGCGTCGAATAGGGGATGGAAGCTCGCGCGCGCATCGGCAAAAGCCTTCTGCAGAACGCGGGCGTTAAAGTCGTCCAGATAGAGGATGCCGATGTCGCTGCGGAACGCGCGGACGTCATCGATGATCTGCGATGTGGTGGTCTCGCGCATGATGAACTCGAACTTGCTGTCGCGGCAGCGCTCGACCACGTTGACAAAGGCCTCGACTGAAAAGGCGTAGTGCTGGGCTGAGATGGCGAGGCGGGCTTGCGGGGTGCCGCCGTCCTCGTAGCGCGCCTCGAGCATGTCGGCCTGCTCTACGACCTGGCGCGCATAGCCCAAAAGCTCGGTGCCGTCGTTGGTGAGCGTGACGCCGCGGCTGGAGCGCGTAAAGATCTCCAGGTGGAGCTCCTGTTCCAGGCTTTTGACGGCGTTTGAGATGTTGGACTGAGCGGTATAGAGGCGCTGAGCTGCGGCGTTAATTGAGCCGGACTCTGCCACGGCGATAAGAAAGCGAAGCTGCTGGAGGGTCATCGGCGCCCGTCCTTTCGATAGCTATCTAAAAAACCGATAACAGGTTAGCGCTTTTAAGTGATTGACCGAGCGAAACAATGCTCGTACTATTCAAAACACACAAAGGCGGTAGGTAATTAAACCGACCACGGAACCGGGATGCGAAAGGAGGCCCGCATATGAATTGCTTACCAAGACGAATGCCGGGCTCCTGTTTGCGCCCGTCGGCGTGATCAGGAGACAGCGACTTACTTCTCTCTAATTTATTTACTTTTGTTCGATCAAGGAGATCATCATGAGCCAGTTCATCAACAACCCCGAGCACACCTTTGGTTTCGATACCCTGCAGCTTCACGTTGGCCAGGAGAGCGCCGATCCCGCATCCGACTCCCGCGCCGTGCCTATCTACCAGACCACGAGCTATGTGTTCCGCAACTCCCAGCACGCCGCCGACCGCTTTGGTCTTGCCGACGCCGGTAACATCTACGGCCGTCTGACCAACTCCACCCAGGGCGTCTTCGAGGACCGTATCGCCGCACTCGAGGGTGGTGTGGCAGGTCTTGCCGTCGCCTCCGGTGCTGCTGCCATCACCTATACCCTGCAGGCTCTTGCCCAGGCCGGTGACCACGTGGTGGCTCAGAAGACCATCTACGGTGGCTCCTACAACTTGCTGGAGCATACGCTCTCCCAGTTTGGCGTCGAGACCACCTTCGTCGATGCCCATAACCTGGAAGAGGTCGAGGGGGCCATCAAGGACAACACCACGGTCATCTATCTCGAGACGCTCGGCAACCCCAACTCCGACATCCCCAACATCGACGCCATCTCCGAGATCGCCAAGAAGCACGGTCTGCCGGTTGTCGTCGACAACACCTTCGGCACCCCGTATCTGTTCCGTCCGCTGGAGCATGGTGCCAACATCGTCGTTCACTCCGCAACCAAGTTCATCGGCGGCCACGGCACCTCGCTGGGCGGTGTGATCGTCGACGGCGGTAACTTCGATTGGAAGGCGAGCGGCAAGTATGCGCAGATCGCCGAGCCCAACCCCTCCTACCATGGCGTCTCGTTTGCCGAGGCTGCCGGTCCCGCCGCCTTCGCAACCTATGTCCGCGCTATCTTGCTGCGTGACGAGGGCGCCTGCATCAGCCCGTTCAACGCCTGGATCTTGCTCCAGGGCACCGAGACTCTGTCGCTGCGCGTTGACCGTCATGTCGAGAACACCAAGAAGGTCGTTGAGTTCCTGGCTGGTGACAGCCATGTCGCCAAGGTGAACCACCCGAGCCTGTCTGAGCACCCCGATCACGAGCTCTATCAGAAGTACTTCCCCAACGGCGGTGCCTCGATCTTTACCTTTGAGATTAAGGGTGGCCAGGAGGCGGCCTGGAAGTTCATCGATCATCTGCAGGTGTTCTCGCTGCTCGCCAACGTGGCCGACGTCAAGTCGCTCGTCGTGCACCCGGCTACCACCACGCACTCCCAGCTCTCTGCCGAGGAGCTCGCCGAGCAGAACATCACGCCCTCCACGATCCGTCTTTCCATCGGTACCGAGAACGCCGAGGATATCATTTGGGATCTGAAGCAGGCCTTCGCCGCGCTGGACGAGTAAGGCGACTTGTGCAAAGACCCCTTGCGACTCGATAGGTATAACTGCATAAAATGCCTGCTCAAGGCGCCTGTGCGAACAATGGTTGCACAGGCGCCTTTTTTGCATAGAGCGGGTGCAAAAACAGGGTTTTTGACACGCTTTATGCATTCGAGTTGTGGAAAACTCCTGTTGAGAGGATGTGAGTTTTACGCAATTGACGTGCGCCTTTTGAGTAAAACCGCAGGTCGCGATTTGCTCGGGGTACTATGCAGCGCGATCGAATCACACGCAGCTCAAACGCAGCAAAAACGCACTACGGAGGTTTCCAGCTACATGAGGATCGATTCGCGAAAACCGAAAGCCGCCGCCTTTTCTGCCGCTCTGACCGTGGCACTTTTGGCGGGCGCCGGCGCAACTGATGCCCACGCGGCAACACTATCCGATACGGTTGGACCTACGCCGTCCGAAGCGACGCTGGTGCAGCCCGTCGACTACCGCAGCGACGGTTATGGCTCTATGCAGGAGTGGAACGCCTCGATGGAGGCCAAGCGTGATTCCCTGGAGATGCGCGCTCAGATCATCATGAACATGTACGGTGACTATGCCACCGATGACGAGCGCGCTGTGTTGCAGGGTTGCATCGACGGTGCGGGTAACCTGTTGACGATGGGGGAGGTCGACGCCAAGTCGACCGAGCTCGATGAGCTGCGCACTGCGCTTGAGGATGCCAAGCGCGAAGCGCTCGAGGCTGCCGCCGAGGCGGAGGCTGCCGAGGCCGCCCAGGCTTCGTACTACAACGCCGGTTACACTCCGCCCTATGCGTCTGCCGCGTCCTACGCGAACGGATCGGGCCTGACGCGCTCTGCGGGTGTCAATAACTACAACGGACGCCGCGAGACCTATTACAGCAGCAATGTGCTTTATCACTATCGCACGGGCGAATGGACTCAGGATTCTGAGGGCTTCTGGCGCGATTCCGACGGCTATTACGTTGTTGCCGCGGGCGATATGGCCCAGGGCTCGACCTTTACGGGCTCCAAGGGTGATTGCAAGGTCTATGACTCCGGCTGCGCTGCCGGAACCACCGACTACTACACCGGTTGGTAATTTTTCTGCATCACGGATATTTGGCGGGCGGGCGTCTTTACCGAGCTTTAGGGCAACGTAAGGACGTCCGTTCTATGTATGCGTTTGAGTTAACAGAGCCCTTACCGTGGCGGTACGCTGGGCGTATGGATGCGGGGCACACTGGTTCTTGAGAAATAAGGTCTTTCTCTTGGAGGAAGTGGTCTTGTGAATGCTCGAGATATTGCCGTTGCCGCCGTCGCGTTGATGCTTGGCTGCCTTGGTCCCACGGCCGCGCTCGTCGCGGGCATTCAGGGGACATGCGGGGCTGCTCCTATCGTGGTCGGCGCGCTGATCGCGGCCACGCTGCTGGGAAGCGCCGGTGTTGTCCTTTGTCGCGACGATGAGGACGAGGTGCCGGGGTCGCAACTCTAACCGTTGTGAAGCTGATTTTGGCCAAAGATGAAAAAGGAAGCCGCCGCGAGGGGAGTGCCCCTTGCGGCGGCTTTGCCATTGGATCTGTTGGCTGCAGTATGCCGAGCACTACCAGCTGCTTTCTATTTCGCGAATCCTCTGGTAGAGCCAATCGTTTTGCGGCACTTGGATATCGTGTTTGGCGGCCAGGCGGCAAATGGTGCCCGCGAACTCCTCGACTTCGGTTTTTCGTTGTGCGATGCGGTCCTGCGCCATCGAGGGCATACCGGCGGGGTCGATTCCCTCGATGAGGTGCACCATTTGCGTCAGGTCTGCCTCGGTCAGCTCAATGCCCTCGGCGTTGGCGACCGCAAGCGTTTCGCGCATGGCGGAAACAAAGCAGCGGCGCTGCTCGGAGCCCGGCTCCGTGGCGCTTCCGTAGGTCCCGCCGTAGGCCATGCAGGTCTGGTTGATGCCGTCGTTGAGCATGAGTTTGGCCCACATGCGGTGCGCAATGTCGCGCTCGACGGTATGGGCGATGCCGCAGCGCGTGTAGAGCCCGTCGATAGCGGCGACGGTCGCGGGGTCGGTGCCGGCGGCTGCACCAAAGCGGATCTCGCCCGCATTGGTAAAGGTGAGCGCGCCATTGAGAAACGCGGCGTCCATGCCCTGGCAGATACCAAGAACGGTATGCTCTCAGCCAAAGCGTTCGGCAATCTTTTGCTCGCTCGTAATACCGTTGCACAGCGAGGCGATGAGCGTGTTGGGTCCCACGACGCGCTCCATAGTCTTGAGTGCTTGGTCGAGACCGGTGGTCTTGACCGTCAGGATGACCAGATCGGCGGGCGCTGCCTCGCTGGCGCGGACGGACGTGAGACCGCAAGGCTTTCCGTTGACGGTGAGCGCATCGCCCGCGTGACGCTCAAAACGGGCGTCATCCATAACGTATTCGACGGCGTCATTGCCGAGGGCCTTGGCAATCATGCTGCCGTAGAGCAGGCCGACGCCGCCCTTGCCGATAAAAGCGACCTTGTTGATCTGCATGTGAATCATCTCCCCATATAAAAGGCGCCCGCGTAAGGGGCGCCTGATGGATTGTATGCTGCCAGGGTGATTGGTGGGTGCGCGGGGCGGCTGTTATGAAAAAGAAACTATTGCGCTGTGCGCTTATGCCGCGGGGCAGACCGCAAAGAGGCGGGCGGGGTATCCGACGCCATCGCGGACCTTGGGGAGGGTGCAGAAGATGACGGCACCCGTGGCGGGAAGCTCGTCCAGATGGTCCATGACTTCGATCTGATAGCGGTCGACCGAGAGGATGTATTGCTCGCCGGGGTAGGGGTAGGCGTCCTCACGTGTGGTCACGCTCGTCTCCTTTCATCGGGCTTTTTGCTGATGTTAAAGCGGTGCCGTGACGGCTCGATTTCTGCTGCGTTACGATACGTTCTCAATTGCGATTCCGATGTGTTTCGATGACGTGACGGGTTTGTTTCGCCTTGTCAGGGCTTCGAGGGGAGAGGAGGGGCCGTGCAATATCGCGTTGACCCCAAAAGCGGCAACCGCATCTCGACGTTGGGGCTGGGGTGCATGAGGTTTCCCGGTGCGCCGGGACGTCCGGATGCGAAGACAGCCGATGCCATCATTTCCCGTGCGGTGGAGCAGGGGATTAATTATCTGGACACCGCGTATCTCTATCCCGGTAACGAGGCGTGCGTGGGCGCCTCGCTTGAGCGATTGGGGCTGCGTGACCGGGTGTTGCTGGCGACCAAGTTGCCGCATGCTTCGTGCAAGTGTGCGGAGGATTTCGACCGGTTCTTCGACGAGCAATTGCGCCGCCTGCGGACCGACCATATCGACTATTACCTCATGCACAACATTACCTCGCCCGCCCAGTGGGAACGTGTGGTGGCGTTGGGCATCGAGGACTGGATCGCGCGCCAAAAGGCGGCGGGGCGCATTCGCCAGATTGGTTTTTCGTACCACGGCAGCGCGGTGGATTTCCTGACGATGCTTGACGCATATGACTGGGATTTTTGCCAGATACAGTACAACTATGCCGGCGAGCGTTACCAAGCGGGAACGGCAGGACTCATGGCGGCTGCGGAGCGCGGGCTCGCGGTGTTTGTGATGGAGCCGCTGCTGGGTGGGCGTTTAGCGGGCAAGCTGCCGCCACGGGCCCGCGCTGTGCTCGATAGTGCCCGTGACCCGCATTTGTGCACTCCTGCCGCTTGGGGTCTTTCGTGGGTGTGGAATCATCCTCAGGTGACGATGCTGCTTTCGGGTATGACCGATATCGCGCAGGTGGATGAGAACGCGGTGTTGGCCGATCGGGCCCTGCCGGATTCGATGACTGCCAACCAGCTCGACACGATCGCGCACGTGCTGGATGAGTTTGAAAAATCGAATCGCGTGCCCTGCACGGGATGCGGCTATTGCATGCCGTGCCCTAAAGGCATCAATATCCCTGGATGTTTTGCCGCCTACAACGCAAGCTATGCGCACAGCTGGTTTACGGGTCTATCGCAGTACTTTACGGCGAGCGCGGTGCGCACAAGCGAGGCCAAGCTGGTGAGCAATTGCGTCAAGTGCGGCAAATGCGCGCGCCACTGCCCACAGCATATCGATATCCCCGAGCGTCTCGATGACGTGCGCCGACGTTTCCAGCCTGGCCCCGTGACGGCAGTGCTTAAGGCTTTCGGCAAAACGCGCTCCTCGTGACCCTTTTATAACTTGCGCTGGAATAGTTCCTGTTTGCGGCAGAATAGGGGCCAAACAGGAACTATTCCACCGCAACTGAAGGGGGCTGTCGTGGGCCATCGGGATTCATGTGTTGATTTGCGTGAGGTTCGTTGGGGCGTTTTGGGCGCTGGGCACATTTCGTATCGATTTGCATCGTCGCTCAAGGAAGTGGACGGGGTGCGGCTTGTGGCTGCCGCCGGTCGCACTCCTTCGCATGTTGAAGAGTTTTGCGGGGCGTTTTCGATTGATGCCGCGCACAGTTATGCCACGGCTGACGATAGCGGCGATGCGGCTTATGACGCGTTGATTGCCGACCCCGATGTCGACGCAATCTACTTGGCTCTTCCGCATGGCATGCATACGCGTTGGGCCTGTCGCGCGCTGCGCGCCGGAAAGGCCGTGCTGTGCGAAAAGCCAGCCGTTTTGAGTGAGGAAGAGGCTCTCTTGATTGCCTCCACCTCTCGCGAGCACGGCGTGCTGTTTATGGAGGCGATGAAGAATCGGTTATGCCCGATGCGCACTCGCGTGAAGGACTTGCTTGCGTCGGGTGAGCTTGGCCGTATTGTCTCGATTGAAAGCGTGCAAAAGCTCGATTACGGCGAGTCTCCTTCGGGCTATCTGCTCGATCCGTTGCAGGGCGGCTGTCTATATGACATGGGCTGCTATGCAGTCGGTTGGTTTGAGGATTTGCTCGCGGGCGCTTGCGAGGTTTCGTCTCGTGAAGTTCGCTGGCGTGACGTATCGGGCGGTCGCGTCGATTGGGCCGACGAGATCCATATGAGCGTCGGCGGTATGCCCATTCATATGGTGTGCGACGGCGAAGCAACATATGAAAGCCGCTTAACGATTGCCTGTGAGCGGGGCTCGTTGGAAATCGAGCGGCTCCATCGCCCCGAGCTCGCTCATGTGAAGTATTCCGACGGTCGAACGCTAGAAATAAATGCCCCGTTTGAGATCGATGATTTCTATGGCAAAATCCAGCATGCGACCCAGCTCATCCGGGCGGGGAAACTCGAGAGTCCCGTCATGCCCCTTGCCGCCACACAGCGCTGCGCGCGTATTATCGATGCAATCCGTCTAGCCCTCTAGGACTTGGCGCTGACACGTAGGGGATCATGACGCCGGTGCCCGCGGTGTCTGGCGGCCCACATCTCTGATGCCCCTTTTATAACTTGCGGTGGAATACGGTCTGTTTGCGCCAAAATAGGGCACCAATAGACCGTATTTCACCGCAACTGATGAGGAGGGAGCTGGAGATGCTGACGATTGGGTGTCATCTTTCGACGACGAAGGGCTATCGGGCGATGGGGGAGACGGCGCTATCCATTGGCGCCAACACCTTTGCGTTCTTTACGCGCAACCCGCGTGGCGGCAAGGCGAAAGATCTTGACATGGATGATGTGGCGGCCCTGCGCGAGCTTATGGCGCAAAACGACTTTGGTCCCCTGGTGGCGCATGCCCCGTATACCTATAACCCCTGTTCTGCCAAAGAGCGGGCGCGCGAGTTTGCCTTGGAGGCAATGGCCGAGGACTTGCAGCGTCTGGAAGCACTGCCCGGCAACTACTACAACTTCCACCCCGGCGCGCATGTGGGGCAGGGGGCTGATGCCGGCATCCAGATGATTGTCGACACCTTGTGCCAGGTGATGTTTGAGGGCCAGCAGACGACGGTACTGCTCGAGACCATGGCGGGAAAGGGTACCGAGGTGGGCCGTAGCTTTGAAGAGCTGGCGTGCATTATCGAGGGCGTTGCCGCCAAGTGCCCAGAGCTGTCCGATAAGCTGGGCGTTTGTTTGGACACCTGCCATGTGAGCGATGCCGGCTACGACATCATCCATGATCTGGACGGCGTACTCGACGAGTTCGACCGCGTGGTGGGTATCGATCACTTGCATGCCGTACACATCAACGATTCGAAGAACCCTTGTGGCGCCCATAAAGATCGTCACGAGTGCATCGGCAAGGGATACCTTGGCAGCGAGGAATTTGGTGGCGGTATGCAGGTTATGCAGAATATTGTATCGAATGGCCGTTTGCGTTCGCTGCCGTTTATTTTGGAGACTCCGAACGAACTTGCAGGTTATGCAGCTGAAATTAGACTATTAAGGTCATTGCAGCAGTAATGACTGTTACAAAGTGGAGTGTTCCATTCACGTTATGGGTTTGTTTCAATCAGTTTTCTCATTGCAGATTCGTAATTCCGGGTGCATAATAGCCAACAGTTTTTGCAGACCTCTGAATCAAACGAGGTCACCGGAAGGAGACTGATTATGAAGCTTAAGAAGCTTGGCGCATTTGCCGCCACAGGCGCCATGGCGCTCGCCCTCGCACTGACGGGCTGCGGCTCGTCCAACGCCACCTCTGGTTCTGATGCCGGTTCCAGCAGCTCTGACGACGCTAAGGTCGAGAAGGTCGACGGCTCCAAGGAGTACGCGCTCGTCAAGGACGGTACACTGACCGTCGGCACCTCTGCCGAGTACGCTCCGTTTGAGTACAAGGATGACAACGGCGATTATCAGGGCTTTGACCTTGAGCTCATCAAGGCTATCGGCGACAAGCTGGGCCTGGATGTCGAGTATGTCAACAATGACTTTGACACGCTGGTTCCGGGCGTCGCTTCGGGCGCCAAGTATGACGTTTCCATCGCGGCTATCACCGACACGCCCGAGCGTGAGAAGGAAGTCACTTTCTCTGATTCCTATTACATGGACGATCAGGCTATCGTGACCAAGGTCGATAACACCGACATTACGGCCGACAACTACAGCGAGAAGCTCAACAACGCTGACGCTACCATCATCGTCCAGTCTGGCTCGACCGCCGAGGCCTTTGCCCAGGAGAACTTCCCCAAGGCCAAGATTGTCCCCTACAAGGACGCTACCGAGTGCTTCAGCGCCCTGCAGTCCGATAAGGGCGACGCCGTAGTCACCAACCGCTCCGTTGCCAGCCAGCTGACCGCCGAGCAGTTCAACACCTGCCAGACCATCAAGCAGATCAGCACCGGCGAGGAGTACGCCATCGCCATCAACCAGGGCAACACCAAGCTCAAGGACGACATCAACCAGGCCATCAAGGACCTGACTGATGACGGTACCGTTGACGCCCTCATGGCTAAGTACAACATCAAGTAAAATAGCTACTTGATTGCGCGCGGGCCCTTTCCGTTTTGGCGGAGAGGGCCTTTGCGCTTCTCTTGACGGAGAGCTTTTCCGTCTCGTTTTGCCGGCAACTTCTACGATAGGAGCCACCTTGTCTCGACTGAACAAAGGGGCCGCGGAGCAGCGTTTTCCACTGCCCTCGATGCTCCAAAAGCTGGCCTGTGCCCTGGCTGTGGCGCTCGCCCTGGTATGCGCGGGGGCCTGCGTGCCCACGACCGCCCACGCGCTTGAGACCGCAAAGATTACCGCCCGACCCAATACCGGTTCGGGTAGCGATGTGGTCGGCGGCACCGAGACGCGCATCACTTGGGAAGTTCAGGCCGATGCCGACGAGGAGCTGAGCGGTCTTTCGCTGACGTTTGTCGACGGCACGACGTTTGGTACCGATGACACGCGATTGACGATGCTCTCGGGCGAGGACCTCATGGATCGTACGCCCATGAAGCCCACGTGCAAGGCTGACGGCCAGACGCTCAAGATTGACTTTGGCGAGACGGCGCCTGCCGGCGGTTTTTTCCGTGTCGAGGTTTACGGTGTGACGTTTCCCGTCGAGGGCGGCGATGAGGCCTTTAGCGGCACCTATACGCTCGCCGACGGTTCGACCAAGAAGATTTCCAAGATTCCTCCCGTCGAGATTAAGGGCGTGACGGCATTCGATAACTTCCTGGCCGACCTTAAGGAGCAGCCGTGGGTCGAGGCCTGGAACTCCAATATGTTTCTGCGCCTGTTCTTAAACCCGGTCATTTTGGTCCAAAGCCTGCCGATCGTCTTTAAGGGCTTCCTCATGTCGCTCTCGATCGTGCTCGTGGCGTTTCCGCTGGCAATCCCCTTTGGCTTTGCCTTGTCGCTCATGCGCATCTCCAAGTCGCGCATCCTGCGTTGCCTTGCCGGCATCTATGTGAATATCATTCGCGGTACGCCGGCGTTCCTGCAGATCTATATCGCGTTCTTCGGTCTGCCGTTGGCCGGCGTCAAGGTGGACGACTATGTCTTGGGCGTCATCGTCATGGCCATGAACTCGTCTGCGTACCTGTGCGAGATCTTCCGTGCCGGTATTCAATCGATCCCCAAGGGCCAAAACGAGGCTGCTCGCTCTCTGGGCATGAATGCCTTCCAGACGCTGCTCTACGTTATGATTCCGCAGACGTTCCGCAATGTTTTGCCTACGCTGACCAGCGAGTTTATCTTGCTTTACAAGGATACGTCGCTGCTTGCCGCCGTGGGTGTGGTCGAGATCGTCATGAACGCCCGTACCATCGTGGCCACGACGGGCTCCATTACACCGTACGTGGTTGCCGCCCTGTTCTATCTGGTCATCACCCTGCCGCTCGCTCGCTTGGTGAGCGGTCTTGAGGCAAGGCTTTTGGGCACGACCGAGACCAAGAAGAAGCGTCCCGCCAAGAGCGCCGGGCAGGTTGTCGCGACGCCTGCCGATCACATCGCCGGTCTGTAAGGAGGTCCTATCATGAGCGAAACCAATAACTCGAACGAGGTCGTCGTCAGCATCAAGAACCTCCAGAAGGCCTTTGGCGATAACGTGGTCCTGCGCGATATCGATCTGGATGTGCACAAGGGCGAGGTCGTCGTAGTCCTGGGTCCTTCGGGCTCGGGCAAGTCGACGATGCTTCGCTGCATCAACCGTCTGGAGCATCCCACGAGTGGCTCGATTGTCGTTGAGGGTGTGGACGTGTGCGCCAAGGGCGTCGACCTTAACAAGGTGCGCACGCATCTGGGTATGGTGTTCCAGCAGTTCAATTTGTTCCCGCACCTCTCAGTCAAAAAGAACGTCATGCTCGCGCAGCAGAAGGTGCTCAAGCGCAGCAAGGAAGAGGCCGAGAAGATTGCCGTCGAGGAGCTGACCAAGGTCGGTCTTGCCGAGCGTATCGACTTTATGCCGAGCCAACTCTCGGGCGGCCAGCAGCAGCGCGTTGCCATCGCTCGCGCCCTGTCGATGAACCCTCACGTTATGCTCTTTGACGAGGCCACGTCGGCGCTCGATCCCGAGCTGGTTCGCGACGTTCTGGGTGTCATGCGCGACCTGGCACGCGATGGCATGACCATGATCGTCGTGACGCACGAGATGGGCTTTGCCCGTGACGTCGCCGACCGCGTCGTCTTTATGGACGGCGGCGTCATTGTGGAAGAGGGTACGCCGAGCGAGGTCTTCGACCACCCCAAGAGCGAGCGCACCAAGGCGTTCTTGGGCAATATCTCGTAGCCGGTTGATGTAACTGCCGTTATAATAGAGCGGGGGCTGGACTTGAATCCAGCCCCCGCTCTTTTGTAGGGATGAGGATGCGCTTTGATGCAGGCTCTTTTGGAGGCCCTGGGTTCGTTACGCGAGCTCGGCTCCGAGGGCCTTGCAAGCGGTCTCGCCCTCATCATCGGGCGCATCGTAGCAGATGACGGAATCGACGACGTTGACGCCCGCCTCGTCGGCGTCTGCCTTCCAGTTGTCCATCCATTCGCCCTCGGCCCACGAATAAGAGCCAAAGAGGACGACCTTCTTGTCACCGAGGGTCTCCTTGACCTCGTCCCACATAGGCTGGAACTCGTCATACTCAAGCTCCTCGGAACCCATGGCGGGGCAGCCGAAGGCAATGGCGTCATAGTTGGCGGCCTTGTCTGCGGAGAAGTCGGCGCAGGAGATGACCTCTGCCTCGGCGCCGGCACCGGTTGCACCCTCGGCAACGAAGTTTGCCATGGCCTCGGTGTTGCCTGTACCGCTCCAGTAGACGACGGCGATCTTGCTCATATGTTTTCCTTTCGGTTGTGCGGCGTGCGGCCGCGTCTTGTATGCTCTATCGGGTTGCCTGGACAAGTTGTCCCAGGGTGCAGCCCTGTTGATAGATGTAGGTAAGGTATTGCGTGCATGCGCGATAGGAATCGAAGGTCGTGAGCGCCTGCTCAACGTTTGTGTATACCTTCCATGCGCCAAAGACCTTATAGTTTTCGCCGTGCTGGACGATAAACTGATGGACATCTTCGTAGGGATAGCCCAAAAAATAGCCAATTTCGTGGGGGAACTCGCATATGCACCCCGTATCGCAGTGCCTATTTCGCGCGAGTGCGCAGACGCTGCCGTCATAGGCGCTTTCTGCGGCATTGCTGCTTGCCAGCGTGATGCGCGCGGCGAGATGCACCAGGGATGTGGGCAGGTTGTGGACATCGTAACCTTCGGCGGCTAGCGCCGTCGTGGCACGGGGGTCGGAGAGGTATCGCATGAGGTCCGCAGGGCGATACACATAGATGAGCGCTCCGCAGGGGCGCCAGACCAAAACGCTCATATGGATTCCGAGTGGCTGGAGCTCGCGGTTGCATTGGGCTATGACGGCGAGCAGGCGAGAGCGTCGCTCTTCGATATGGGCGGCGCCGGGTTTTCCGTTTTGGTTGGCGTAAACGCCGGGATAGGTAAAGAGCGAAGCCGGCTTGATACCTGCGAGCGTAGGGGAGCAGTTGCGCACGACAGCCGTTTGGTATGTTGGGATGTCAATGGTTCGAGTCACGATGCTCCTTTCGGGTCCTCAGTTGTTAGCCTAGGAAAACTTATACACGAAAGTAAGCCATGGTCAACAAAAAAGTTTGAAGAGGGAAACTAATTGACCGAACGGACACGATTTTGGGTTAAGATGGGGACACCCCATGGGGGTATCTAGATAGTGCTACTTGAAAGGGGAACGCATGAGCGACTTGCTCAACCCTGCGAATCTCATCGTGTTGGCCGTCATTGCCGTCGGCATGTTTTTTGGACTGCGTCGCATTGTCGCTTCGACACACGGAAAGAGCTGCTGCAGCGATGGTGCGAGCGGCAAGAAGGCCAAAAAGGTTGTTGTGGTGGATACCGATGCATCGCACTATCCCTATAGCGATGAGCTGCTCATCGGCGGCATGAGCTGTGACGGCTGCGCTCAGAACGTAGCCAATGCCCTCAATGCACTGGATGGCGTGTGGGCAACGGTGACGTATGCGGACCACACGGCACGCGTGCGCTCCAAGCAGCCGGTTGATCGTGATGTCCTCGAGAAGGCCGTGAAAGACGCGGGCTACTACGTCATGACGCTGTAAGCGTTGCTCTGGATGCGCGTCCTTGTCTAGGCTCGTCCGCGTAGCTCGATGTCCTGGATGTCGTCGAAGTCGATGGCGATATCCCTGAGTTTGAGTAGCTTGAACGCAGGGAGCACCTCATCAAGGATGCCCGTGCGAGTGCGATAGCCGTACGCATCGTAATAGGTGACGCGCACCAAGTCGCCGCGTTTGAGGCCCTCGAGCTTTTGCGAAAGCTCGAGGGCTTTTTCTTCTGTGAGTTCGCATTTTGGCTCGGCGGTGATCTCTTGTTTACGCACGAGCTCGTAGTATCCCGTGAGGGCGGCAAAGGGCATAAACTGCGCGGCACGGCCGGCACGGACGGTGCCGTTGGCGGTGAGCTTTGGGTCGGCGGAACGACGTCTTCCCTCGGGGTCCGCTAGGCGTTCAAAAGGTGTCGGTGGCCGCATCGGCTGTTGTTGGGACTTAGGCACGATGTCCTCCTACCTGATCGTTGCGTTCGCGCGCGGTGGCGCCAGCGGTAAAGCTTAATCCCTTGACGAGCGCGTTCTTGCCGTACTTGCCTTTCACGGCCAGGACGGCGCGCGCTAGGTCGCGCTCGCGCTCATCGGCCTCGATATCGCTGAACAGATCGATGGTGGCAAATTCCTCGGGCATGAGGTTGCCAAATCCCAGATTGATGCGCTTGACCGGTCGTTTGGGATCGACGGTCTGTGCCCAGAGCTCATCGAAATATCCCATGATCTTCTTAAACGAATTGGTGCGCTCGGGCAGCTTGCGCGAGGCGTTGGAGTGCGCAAAGAGTGCGGCATAGCCACCGCGCGGTTTGCCGCCATGCTCTCCCACGAAGATGCCATCGATTGCCTGCGCCTCACGTACCAGACGACGCCGTTCGTCATCGCGCTGGACGGGCTTGGGCGCACGGGGTGCGAGCTCGGGGCCGGCGGTTGCGGTGGGTTCGATGCTCGACGTACTCGAGCGCAGGTGTCCGCATCCGTCCACATATTGTGCAGTGCCGCTGGCATCAAGCCTGCGGATGTCGGCGCGCTCGCTTGCATAGCCCACAAAGAGCGAGATGCTGTCGCACACCACGTGCTTGTCGATCAAATCCAGCACGGCGGCATCGACCATCTCGCGCAAGACGGTATAGGCCTGTTCGTAGGCATAACCCTTCGAGAGCACCTGTCCTGTGGTGGTCGAAGTTGCTTGCGGGCGATAGGCTTGGATGTCGGCGATGGTTGTCGGCTCGCGCCCGAAGGCATGGTCGATGAGATATTCGGCATTGACGCCGAGCTCGTCGTAAAGCAGGTTTTCGTCGAGCGCCGCGACGCCCATCAGATCGTAGACGCCGTATTTCTCGAGGCGGGCTGCCACGCCGGGACCGATGCCCCAGATATCGGTGATGGGACGATGGGGCCAGATCTCCTTGCGAAAGGCCTCGTCGTCGAGTATGCCGATGCGGCTGGGTACGTGCTTGGCGGTAATGTCGAGCGCTACCTTGGCCTGGAATAGGTTGGGGCCGATGCCGACCGTCGCCGTGATGCCGGTGCGCGCGAGGACCTCGTCGCGCAGCGTGCAGGCGAACCCTTCCGCATCGGTGTGATAGAGGTCCAGATAGGGCGTCACGTCGATAAAGCACTCATCGATGGAGTAGACGTGCACGTCCTGGGGGCTGACGTATTCCAGATAGATACCGTAGATTTTCGCCGACACCTCCATGTAATGCTGCATGCGCGGTACGGCCGTGATGTAGTCGATGCCATCGGGAATTTCGAACAGACGGCAGCGATTGTGTATCCCGAGGTCCTTCATGGCCTGTGTGATGGCGAGGCAGATGGTCGTGCGTCCGCGTGATTTGTCGGCAACGACCAGGTTGGTGGTGAGTGGATCGAGCCCGCGGTCCACGCACTCGACGCTGGCATAAAACGTCTTGAGGTCGATGCAGATATAGGTGTGCTGCTCGTGCGCCACGCGTCCTCCCATCAAACACATGTTCTTATCGAATACCTGTTCGATAATACCCGCTCGACTGGACACCGTCAAAACCTGTCCCTTTTTGGCGGGTATGGTCGTGCGGCTGCATCGGGTTTTTAACGCAGCCCTAAAGAGCGCGAAACAGCTCGGAAAAGCTCGCTTCGTAGCATGAGCCTAACGATCGATACCGCCTATACGCACGGAAGGGTTGTGGGAAAGATGGTCAATTATGGGTTTGGTATGCCGACGCGCTTGGTTGCGGATGGGGATGTGGCTCGCTGGTGCGGGCGATTGGTTGCCCACTATGGCGGCACCAAGGCACTGGTCGTGCTGGGAGGCGACAAGCATGCGCGCGACGAGCTTGTCTCGGCGGCGCTCGGCTCGCTTGATCGAGCTCTGCTCGAGCGCGTGCTTTTTCGCTGCGGCTCGGTTGAGGGCGACGGGGGAGACGAGCTGATCGACGAAGCCGTGGCCCTGGCGACCGACGAGGGCGTGGACTTTGTCCTGGCGATTGGCGATGCCGATACTGCAGGCTTTGCGCGCGAGCTCGCGCGTCGCATGGCGGCGCTCGATGCCGGCGAAGACGGCTTTGTGCCTTATGGATGCATTGTCTCGGAGGGCAAGGTGCCTGCTGTCGTGGGCGCCGGCGAGGCTCCCGTTTTTGCCATTATCGCGCCCGAACTTCTGAAGGGCATCGGGTCTCCTCTGCGTGAGTTGCTCGGTAGCGTCTGCGCCGCGGCCTAATATGTGCCATAAAGGGACGGATTATTTTTGGTTGGTAAAGCGTTTGACCTGCCAAAATAAGCCTGTCCCTTTTTGGTCGGTTGCCGTTTGGGGGCCGATTGGCAACGCTCGCTGATTGTAGTCTTGACCTGCGCTAGAATAGTGCCATCTGAATGTCCGGGTGCATGGAGGCGTGCGCCCGTATGCTGAGGAGGACTCTATGGCAACTGTTGCCGCACCTATCGATGCTACGTCGACTGCCGCTTGGAAGGCGCTCGAGGCCCATCAGGAGAAACTCGAGGCCGAGGGCATCGACCTCAAGGCCTGGTTCGCCACTGACGCCGACCGCGTGAACAAGCTGAGCTTTGACGCCGGTGACCTGCACTTCGACCTGTCCAAGAACCTGGTGACTGATGAGACCGTCAAGCTGCTGTGCGATCTTGCCCGCGAGGTGAAGCTCGAGGAGCGCCGCGACGCCATGTTCTCCGGCGAGCACATTAACACCACCGAGGACCGCGCCGTCCTGCACACCGCGCTTCGTCGCCCGGCAAGCGAGAAGGGCCAGCTCATTGTCGACGGCCAGGACGTCGTCGCCGACGTGCACGAGGTCCTCGACCGCATGTATGCCTTCGCCGAGCGCGTGCGCTCCGGTGAGTGGAAGGGCGTTACCGGCAGGAAGATCGAGCACCTGGTGTCCATCGGCATCGGCGGCTCTGACCTGGGCCCGGTCATGGCTTACGAGGCTCTGCGTCCCTATGCTGACGCCGGTATCGACTGCCGCTATATCTCCAACATCGACCCCAACGACCAGGCCGAGAAGCTTAAGGGCCTGGATCCCGAGACCACGCTCGTGATCATCGTCTCCAAGACCTTCACCACGCTCGAGACCCTCACCAACGCCCGCGAGGTCAAGACCTGGATGCTCGAGCAGCTCAAGGCCCAGGGCGCCATCGACGGCTCCGATGAGCAGAACGCCGAGGCCGTGGCAAAGCACTTCGTCGCCGTCTCCACCGCACTCGAGAAGGTCGAGGCCTTCGGTATCGACCCCGCCAACGCCTTCGGTTTCTGGAACTGGGTCGGCGGCCGCTATTCCGTCGACTCCGCCGTGGGCCTGTCGCTGATCGTCGTGCTCGGCCCCGAGCGCTTCCAGCAGTTCCTCGAGGGCTTCCACGCCATCGACGAGTACTTCTGCAATACCCCGCTCGAGAACAACGCCGTCGCGCTGATGGGCCTGCTCAACGTCTGGTACGTCAACTTCTTCGGTTCCAAGAGCCACGCCGTACTGCCGTACTGCCAGTACCTGCACCGTTTCCCGGCCTACCTGCAGCAGCTCACCATGGAGTCCAACGGCAAGCGCGTCCGCTGGGACGGCAGCGCCGTGACCTCCGACACCGGTGAGATCTTCTGGGGCGAGCCCGGCACTAACGGTCAGCACGCCTTCTACCAGCTGTTGCATCAGGGCACCGTGGTGGTCCCGGCCGACTTTATCGCTTTCGCCAACACTGCCAACCCCGCAACCGACAGCGGCCAGGATGTCCACGAGCTGTTCCTGGGCAACTTCCTGGCCCAGACCAAGGCGCTCGCCTTTGGTAAGACGGCCGATGAGGTGCGCGCCGAGGGCACGCCCGAGCAGATCGTCCCGGCCCGCTGCTTTGAGGGCAACCGCCCGACGACCTCGATCTTCGGCGACACGCTGACCCCGTTCGCACTCGGCGAGCTCATCGCCCTGTACGAGCACATCACGTTTGTCGAGGGCACGGTCTGGGGCATCGACTCCTACGACCAGTGGGGCGTCGAGCTGGGCAAGCAGCTTGCCAAGCAGATTACCCCGGCCTTCCACGACGACGCCGCCAAGGCCGAGCAGGACGCTTCGACCCAGGCGCTCATCGAGTTCTACCGCGCTCACCGCAAGTAGTCGCTGCTGTTAACGCATCGCGCCTTATAGTCAGGGGCCCGTATCCGATAGGATACGGGCCCCTTTGCTTTGCCGTGGTCCCGGGGCGCACGGCCTTTGTGGAACATCGCCGGGGCGACGCGCGCTGCGAGAACCCTGCGCCTAGATCTCGGCCTCCGCATGGCCTCGCTGCGCCTCGGGCAGCTCCCCGTAGAACGGATGGTCTTCGAGCCTAAAGCGCTCGACCTGTTCGGGAGTGCGACCGCGTACAAAGAGCCACGAGCGATCAATCGGCGTCGCCATGAGCGTGCTGGGCAGCGCGTCGGCGCGGTCGGAAAACACCCGGGCACTCTCGGGATCCTGGAACGCCAGCACCAGATGCGTGTCGCAGTTGCCCATGATAGAGCGTGCGCGTGCCTCGCCATAGAGCGCATCGAGCTGGTTGGTCGACTGCAGCAGCAGCGTTGCCCAGATGTTGCGGCTTCGGATAATCGAGAGCACGTTGTCGATCTGGGGGATCTGCAGATTTGCGAAGTCATCGAGCATAAAGCGCACGGGCACGGGCAGGCTGCCGTCGGGCTGCCTATCGGCCTCGCGAATGAGGCCCATAAACGCCTGCGTAATAAAGAGGCCGGTCAGCGGATCGAGATTGCGGTCGATATCGCTCACGGTTACAAACAGGGCGCAGGGGGTGTGTCCCATGGAAGCGAAGTCCACCTGATGGCACTCACGATAGAGCTGTGCCGCACCGTCGAATCCCAGACACATGACCTTTTCGGCAAGGATGCCGACGATGCTCGCGTGCATGCGCTCGGCATTTTGCGTAATGGCGTAGCGCCGCCATAGCGAGAGGGCATAGCTTTGGGGGTCGGTCGTGATCAGGTCGTCAAGCAATCGACCCGTGGCACCGTCCTGCAGGTGCTCGATCAGCTTGATGACCGAGCTGATCGTCTGCTCGTCGGCGGGTAGCTGTTCGGTGACGTAGGCGATAAGACACGACAGCAGGTTTGCCGCCGCATGATCCCAAAAGGGTTGGTTGTTGTCCTCGATGGGGCAGATGGCCTTTGCCACCGAGAGAATGTCCTGCTGGTTGGGCCTGCCGTCCGCCTTGCGGCGAATGTGCTTCAGGGGGTTGTAGCCGCAGCGCTCGATGCCGGGCGCAAGGGCCGGGACGGTGTTGAGGTCGGCGAAGTTGAGACGTTGCACGCGGTAACCGTGGGCTGCCAGCACGGGTCCCACTTCGCGACAGAGCGTGCCTTTGGTGTCGAGCACGATGTAGCTTGCGTTCATTTGCAGCAGGTTGGGCTTGAGGACGTTTCGGGTCTTGCCGGCTCCCGAGGGGCCGATCACAAGTGCATTGTTGTTGAGTCCCGTTTGGCGGGTGTCGCAGGAAAGCGTTCGATCCTTGGCGAGGATGGTGGACGATGCGGACTCAGATGCGGCGAGGCGGCTGACGAGGTTAGACATGGGCGACCTCCTTGGTGGTCGAGAGGATTTTGTGGGCAAAGCCGAGCTCGACGGCGCGCTCGGCCGAAAGGTAGGTGTCTTTTGCAGTGAGGGACTGGATGCGCTTGGGCGTGAGGCCGCTGCGGTCCGAGAGGATTTGCGTGAGGGTCTTGCGGGTCTGCATGAGACGCCGGCTGGTTTCCTGCAGCGCAAGTGCCGAGCCGCCTGCCCCCTGGGGGATCAGCGGGTCGTGAATCATAAGCTCTGCATGGGGCGCCATACGGCGATCGTCGCCGCCCATAAAGATCACGGCGCCCATGGACGCGGCGAATTCCAGGCAGACGGTGCGGATGGGGCACGATGCGAGGCGCATGGCGTCATAGATCGCAAGACCCGATCGCACGCTTCCGCCGGCGCTGGCGACAAATATGGTGATGGGGCGGCTGGGGTCGGTGGCATCGAGCAGGCGGATCTGCTGGCATAGGTCGTGGGCCATCGGGGTTTCGATATTTCCCATGACGGAGAGCTCGCGACGGGCGAGCATCTCATCGTAAATGCTGGTGAGCGTGATACCTCGGGCGGATTCACGCATGGTGAGGGGGCTGATGATGGGGGAATGATTGGTGTCCATGAGGACTCCTTTCTGTTGGTTGTGTTGTGGAATAGGATTGTTGCCCGCGGAGGGGCTGGCGGGCTACAGGGTTCGTCCGAGCCTGAGATCGAGCTCGGTTGTGGGGCAGGCTGCCTGTTCGTGCGGCTCGCAAGCGCCAAGGGCTCCAAAGCGATGGAGCGTTGCGGCGGGCGTGGTGTAGGCGAGCCGCAGCTGATGCTCGACAGGGGCACATCCGTCATTTTTGTAATGAGCCGCGTAGTACTGCGCGATGCTGGCGTTCATCTCGCTGCCATTGCGATGGCGCTCAAACTGGCGTCTGCAGGTCTCGATGATCTTTGCTACCGACTTGGGTGCCGTCGCGGGAACAAGGGCGAGATAGCCCTCAAATAGCTCGTTGATGCTCAGGAGGCACAGCAGGTCGATCAGCGTCCTTATGGCTGCTCCCTCGGCGGAAAAGTGCGCGGTCATGCGGTTATATCGGTTGCGGTCGACGATGGCCGCATGGGGTCTTGGAGTTTTCTGCCCCGTGGTCCCGGGCTTTTGCCGCGCCTGTGTATTGAGCTCGACGTTGCAGCGCTTGAGGCCGTCCAACGGAAGGAACAGTGCGGTGCGCAGGGTGTTCCGTTTGCTTTCGAGTTCATGACGCTCGTCGGGCTCCCATTCGAGCTTGAGTTTCGTGTCGAGCGCCGTAAGCATATGGGCCAGGCAGCCTACGGTAAGAACGTACGAAGCGTTGTCGCGTTTTGGGGCATAGGGGTCTGTCAGCTTGCGAATGTCGGGGTCGCCCATGATCTTTGTGCAGCGCTTCAGCAGTTGAGGGTGGTCGGCCAAGATCGTCGCGAGCGGTAGCGACGCGTAGTTCTTGATGGTCGCGGCGGCAAAGGCGGCGTCATATTCGTTTGCATATGCTCGCTCAATGCGGGCATCCAGAATGCTTTTCTTATCGCCGTCTTCAGCGTGGTGGTTTGTCATAGCTTCTCCAATCGGTTGATGTTCGTGCTGTTTGTTGATGTGTTGGTTGTCGTGAGTGATGTGCTTGCCGTGGGTGATGTGCTGACGTTGGGGTGCTATGCGGTTTTCAATGTGCCCGTGAGGCAGTTGCTGCAGGGGCGGGATAGGACGGCCCATGCAAGGCGGAAGGCATCGTGCTCAAAATCGAGACAGCAATGCCCGGGGTGCCTCACATGTGGCAGTTACCTCATTAAGTTGTCATTGCGTTTGGGGTTGTACTTTGCCGATCTTCTTTCTCTTACACGCTAAAACTCAAACTTCATATGCTCGATCTACTTAAAACCGCAACGGCGGTCTTTTATCAACTTATATGTCGGAACGCGTCTTTGCAAGTACTTTTTTGCGTTTGTTTCAAATGGGGTGGTTTTGCAACCGTCATACGCGCGCTGTGCGAACGTGCCCCGGCTCGGATAAGATAGTGCGCGATAAAAACGATGCAAGGAGGCATATATGGCAATCAAAGCCATTGCGATGGATATCGACGGTACGCTCACCAACGACCAAAAGGTCATCAGCCCGCGTACGCGCGAGAAGCTGCTCGCGGCGCAGGAGTCGGGCATTAAGCTCATCTTGGCTTCGGGCCGTCCCGCATGGGGGCTGCACGCCTTGGCGCAGGAGCTCGACCTTCAAAACCATGACGGTCTGCTAGTTGCCTTTAATGGCGCGCATGTGGTCGACGCTCAGACCGATGAGGTGCTGTTCGATCAGGCTATGCCTGCCGACGAATTGCATCGCCTGATTGATCACCTGCGTAATTTTGACGTGATTCCTATGATTTCGCTCGGTCGCGATTTGCACGTCGAGGACTCGTACCATTGCATGATCACGCTGCCTGACGGCTCGCAGAAGAATATCGTCAAGTATGAGCGCGACGCGTGCGATCTTAAGATTCGCGAGGTCGAGAGCCTGCATGAGGTCGCTGATGCTTATCCCGTGGACAAGCTGTTGACGGCGGGCGATCCGGCCTACCTGCAGGCGCATTACGAGGAGATGTATGCGCCCTTTACCCAGACGCTTTCGGGCATGTTTACGGCCGACTGGTACTTTGAGTACACGGCGCCCGGTATCGACAAGACCCGTGCGCTCGAGGGTGCCCTGCCCAAGCTCGGCATCGATGCCAGTGAGGTCGTATCGTTTGGCGACGGCCAGAACGACAAGTCCATGATTGAGTGGGCCGGCACCGGTATTGCCATGGGCAACGCCGTCGATGAGGTTAAGGCTGTGGCCCAGATGGTGACCGCCAATAACAACGAAGATGGTATTGCAGTGGCGCTGGATAAGCTGCTGGGCTAGAATCGCCGATAATGCATGGTTCGGGCGCCTGCTTACAGGCGCCCTTTTGTTAGGGAGGGTGCCGTGTCCGCATTTCCGTTCGACGCCGTTATCTTTGACATGGACGGCGTCATTGTCGATACCGAGTATTACTACCTGGGCGAGACTGCCGCGTTTGCCAAGGAGCTTGGGCTTAACCTGACTCAAGAGGAGTTGAATGGGCAGGTCGGTACCTCGCATCAGTTCTTCCTGCATATGCTGGTCGATTGGTTTGAGCGCGCCGGTAAGGGGCATTTTACTGGCGAGGAAGCGTTGGCCCGTTGGGACGAGTGGGCGCATAAGCGTCCGCGCGACTATCAGGCTTTGATTAACCCAGGCGCCGTGGATACGATTCGAGAGCTGCCGCGCCGTGGCGTTCGCGTGGCGCTTGCCAGCTCGTCGCCCATGGTTAGCATCGAGGAAGTGCTCAACGCGTGCGGGCTGTCGGATGCCTTTGAGTATGTGGTGAGCGGCGAGCAGTTTAAGGAGAGCAAGCCCGAGCCCGACATCTACCTGCATGCGCTGGACCTGCTGGGGCTGCCCGCGAATCGCTGCTGCTGCGTTGAGGATTCGGTGCCCGGCATCACTGCCGGCAAACGAGCCGGCCTGACAGTCATTGCCAAGCGCGAGGAGCGCTTTGGCTTTAGCCAGGATGCCGCGGACAAGATTATCGACCAGCTGCCGGAGCTGCTCACGCTTTCTTAGGAGCGCGGTAGTTGCGCGTTTTTCGGGTCAGATGAGTAAATAGCCAACATTTTGGTGCGGCAGCAAGCATACTTTATGCTAATGCGGGCTCAAGGGCTTGTTGAATGCCCTTGAGCCCGCTTTTGACTTAATTGTGCTGGGAGAGGGTATATGCCACCGACTGAAGGGCTAACTGACGGTAAAGCAGCGATACCGCTGTACCAACAGGTTATCGATATCATTAAAAACGAAATCAACTCCGGCGCCTACAAGGCAGGCGCGCGGATACCCAACGAATTCGAATTGGCTGAGAGCTATAAAGTTGGCCGCGTTACCGTGCGGCGCGCTATTGAGGAGCTCGTCCAGCAGGGCTATCTAACGAAGCGACAGGGGAAAGGCACGTTTGTTAATGCCCCCAAGCTCAAGCGCAAGATTCGCCAGGAGGATGACGTCCAGAGTTTTTCGGACGCATGCCGCGTTAACGGAATGGAACCGGGGGCGTGTGTCATTTCGAGAAAGATACTGCCGGCGGATTCCACCGAAGCGCAGTTCTTTGGTGTTCCCGTTGGAACTGACTTGATTTGCGTTGAGCGCGTGCGCACTGCCGATGGCGTCCCTGTCATGCTCGAGAACAACATATACGTTTACGAGGACAACGCCTATCTATCAACGGCACCTCTATCTAACCAATCCATTTTTGAGTTCGTGCGCAACCGGACGGGCCGCACGCCCGCGTTTACCGACCCGTGCACGCTCGAGATCGCGTGCGCGTCGCCCGAGGTCGCTCGACTGTTGGCAGTTCCCGTTGGCGAACCCTTGTTTTATATGGAAGCCTTCTTTTTCGATGAGCAGCGGCGGCCGTTTATCATCGGTCGTCAGCGAATCGTTGGGTCTCGCTACGTTTTTGACATCTAGGACATTGCGAATGGAAGCGCCCGGTTGATCATCTCACCGGGCGTTTCCATACCGTTCACGGCGCAAACGCAACCGTTCAACCGCGTTGCGGCAATCAGTTTGAAATTATCTTGATGACGGGAAAAGCTGCTGGTAATCTATGGGACGTCATAGAACGTTTGCCTTGTGCAAACGTTGAAGCGAGATGCGATGCAGTCTCGAGTTCTTTGGAGGTATCTATGTCAGATACGAAGGCGAAGAAGACAAACAGACGTTTTAAGTTCAAATTACCGCATGTCTATACGATCATGTTCTTGCTGATCGTTGTCTTTGCGGTCCTGACTTGGATCGTTCCCTCTGGTCAGTATCAGCGCAAGACGATTTCGACAGCGGCGGGCGAGCGTGAAGTCGCCGTTGCTGGAACCTATGAACAGGTCGATAAGAACTACACCGATTCCGAGACCGGCGAGACCATCAATCTGGGTCAGGATATCTTCGCGGTCCTGCAAGCGCCCACTAAGGGCATCCAGGAGGCTGCCGACGTTGTTGCGTTCGTCTTATTGATTGGCGGATCGTTCGCAATCATCACCAAGACCAACGCTTTGAATGCCGGCATGAGCCGTGTGATTAAAAAGCTCAAGAACAAGGACATCCTCATCATTCCCATCACGATGACGTTGCTGTCCATTTGCGGCACTACGTTTGGTATGTCTGAGGAAGCCCTGCCGTTCTATGCCATCTTCATTCCCATCATGATGGGTATCGGGTATGACTCGATGACGGCATTCATCATCTGCTTCCTTGGTCCTAACTTGGGATATTGTGCTTCGACCATCGACCCGTTTAATGTTTTGATCGCCCAAGGCATCATTGGCATCGAGGGTAATCCGCAACTGTGGCTGCGTGCCGTTTCTTGGGTCATCTTCACTGCCGTCGGTATCGCATGGGCCATGCGCTACGCCATGCGCGTCAAGAAAAAACCCGAGTCGTCCATTGTGTACGAGGACGATAAGCTCAAGCGTATTGAGTTTTCCGTGACCGATGCCTCCATCGAGGAAGAGTTCACTATCCGTCAGAAGCTCGTGCTTATCGATTTTGCTTGCGGTATGGGCATTATCGTCTGGGGTCTTGTTACCCAGGGCTGGTACATGAATGAGATTTCCGCCGTGTTCCTTGGCATGGGCTTGCTTGCCGGTATCCTGGGCGGTCTTGACCAGCAGACGATCGCAGAGGAGTTCGTTAAGGGTCTTGCCGACTTTGCGTACGCTGCCATCGTTATCGGTATCGCTCGCGGTATTCTGGTCATCGCCGAGGGCGGCATGATCATCGACACCATCCTCCAGGCGCTCGCTACTGCGCTTGCCGGTGCACCCGCCGCCGTCTACACCACGTTTATGTATATCGTCCTTGGCCTGCTCTCTTTGCTGGTTCCCTCGAGTTCTGGCCTGGCGGCGCTCACCATGCCCGTTATGGGCCCCCTGACCGAGCTCATGGGCCTCAATCCCGAGGCGGCCGTCACCGCGCTCCAGTTTGCCAACCAGACCATCAACACCATCAGCCCCGTGGCGGGCATGACGGTCGCCGGTCTTGCCGTGGCTAGGATTTCGTTTGGCCAATGGTGGAAGACCATTTGGAAGTTCTTCATTTTCATGGTCGTCTTTGGCCTGATCGTAACGGCAATCTCTGGCATGCTTCCGGTGTAGGTGGTTGTGATGTCTGATCGTTTGACGGTCCTGACGTCTAAGAGCGTCTTTACCGGTACGGGGGACCTGCCGTTTGAAGGTTTCGTAGCGGTCCGTGGCAATCGAATTGAGGCTGTTGGCGCCAAGTGTGAGCTAGCTTCGTATTTGACCCAGGCGGACGAGGTAGTTGACCTGGGCGACCGCACTGTCATGCCTGGCCTGATCGATGTGCATACCTTCTATACAGGTTGGGCGCTGCGGATGTTGGGGTCTGATCTCTCCGGCATCGCTGATGCCAAAGAGGCTGTGTCGCTCTTGCGTGCATGGAAAGAAGATCATCCGGATTGCGCGGCGGCTTTTGGCCACAACCTACCCGAAACGTTGGCATCGGATGCCGAGAACGCAAATACGGCAGCTGTGTTTGACGATTGTTTTGGCGATATCCCCGTCGTCTGCTTTACACCGGGAGCGGAGACCTGCGTTCTCAATGCTGCTGCCAGTGCGCGATACGGCTTTACACCCCAGGCGTGCTATGCCGAGAAGATCTGGCGCATGATGAGCGATTTCCTCGCGCTGCCCGAGGTGCGTGCCGGGTATTCGGACTACATGAGCATGCTTAACGAGCGCGGCGTTACCGCCATCAAGGAGATGGCGTTTGATGACTACTACGGCTTTGCCGACGAAATGGCTCGCCGTGAGGAATCTGGTGAGCTGACGGTTCGCGTCTCTATGATGTCGCAGCCGGTGGGCGCCGGTGCAAATCTGGCATATGCCCGCGAGGCGCGAGAGCGCTTCCGGGGACCGTTCGTTCGTTTTTCTGGCTTCAACCGTATGACCGATCGCGGCGTATGGGTGGGGCTTGCCGAGATGATTGACCCCTATGAGGACACGGCCGATGCTGGCGCTGCCGGCAAGACGGTCGTCGAGGAGCCAGAGTGGGATCTGATTGAGAACGAGCTGCGTGCAATTGATGCTGAGGGCTTCCGATACTCCTTGCATTGCCAGGGCGATGGCGCCGTTCGCCGCACCGTGGCGCTCTATGCCTCGCTGCCTCGAGACGAGCATGGACGGATGCTTCGCCGCCATGCGATTACCGATCTCGAGAACTCTGACCCGACCGATCTTGTCGAGTTTGGCAAGTTAGGTGGAATTTGCGAGGTCTATCCGCAGATTCTGACGCTGGACCGGCGCGAGGATTGCCTGTCGATGATGCGTCGACAAATTGGCGAGACGCGACTTTTGCACAGCTGGAATCGCCGCGGCATGGAAGATTCCGGATGCACAGTGTGCTGTGGAACGGATTTGCCACTGCTGATTCCGAGCCTGGGCGAGTCAATCTACAGCGCGTGCGGCGGATTCTTCGCCGACGGACTGCCCGTGAATGAGGTCAACACGCTGACGCTTGTCGAGCTCTTGCGCGCTTGGACTGCCGGGGGCGCGTACGATCTGATTCGCGAAGACGAGCTGGGTACGCTTGAGGTTGGCAAGCTTGCCGATATCTGCGTGCTCGATCGGGATGTGTTCGACCTCGATTATCGCGACGCACGTGATCTTGCGGTTGATATGACGATGTCGGACGGACAAATCGTGTTCGATCGAAATAAGGAGGCATAAGATGCCTGAATCCAAACCGACGCTGCACCGCGAGCAGATTGCGGGCATGAATATCCACTACATCATGTGGTCGCTCGATTACTTCCTTGATGTGCAGCAGCGCTTGGGCTTTGAGTCCATTGAGCTGTGGTGTGCGGAGCCGCATGTGACGCTCGACCATACGGGCTACTTTGAGGCTGAGGTCCTGGCGAAAAAGGCTGCAGACCGTGGGCTTAGGTATCGTACTCTGTGCCCCGAGAATGTTGTCTATCCTTGGCAGTACTGCGCACGCAAGCCGCTGCATGAACAGCGCAGCCTGGCGTACTTTAAACACGGCATTGAGCTTGCCGAGGTACTTGGGTGCGACCGTATGTCCATCAACTCGGGCTGGGGCGACTGGGACGAGGACCGCGAGGAAGCCTGGAAGCGCAGCCGCGAGCACTTGTCCATTCTGGCGGAGTATGCCGGCGAGCGCGGTCTGGTGCTTACGATGGAAAGCCTGCGTCCCGAGGAGAGCAACCTTGTGACGACGGTTTCCGATGCGAAGCGCATGATTGACGAGGTCGCGAGCCCGTACTTACAGCCCATGGTTGATACAACCGCGATGGGCGTTGCAGGCGAGACGCTCGAGGACTGGTTTGCCGCCTTTGGTGATGGGGCAATTCACGAGATGCATTTTATCGACGGCGACCCGTATGGCCATCTGGTGTGGGGCGATGGCAAGCACGATATGGACGCCTTCGTTGCCACACTCAACGCCCATGGTTTCGATGGCATGCTGGGCCAGGAAATCACGGACGGTCGTTACTACGATGACCCGGCGGCGGCAGATGCCAAGAACATGGCCGCATTCGAGAAATATCTGATTGACTAAAACAACCATCGGCCACGTAACCAACGTCATTGATTACGGGCCAAACAAGAAAGGAACTGGATATGAACGCACACGATCTGATCAAAGAGGCAATTGCCGAGAAGGGCAAGTTCGACAGCGTCTACTGGATTGCTTGTGGTGGCTCCATGATCGATTTGATCCCGGCTCATGAGCTTCTGCAGCGCGAGGCTACCACCTTCACTTCGTATATCTATACCGCGCGTGAATTCGACATTATGCGTCCACGTCGTCTGGGCGAGAAGTCCCTGGTCATCGCTTGCAGCCACAGCGGCAATACCCCCGAGGTCGTCGAGGGCTGCGAGATTGCCCTTGCTGCTGGCGCTACGGTGATCGCCCAGACCGACAACGCTGGATCCAAGATTGACTCCGGCAAGTGGACCACGTGGGTCTACCCATGGGGCGAGGGCGTGCCGCAGGCCGAGGTCCCCGCTGGCATTTCGCTGTCGCTTGCGGCAGAGCTGCTCGATCAGCAGGAGGGCTACGCCGATCTTGCCGATATGTATGCCGGTATCGCCGAGATGGATAAGATTCTTCCCCCGGCACGCGAGAAGGTAAATGCCGAGCTGGGCGATCGCTTTGCCAAGCTTTGCCAGGAGCACGAGTTCTTCTATATTCTGGGCAGCGGTCCCAACTTTAGCCAGACCTACGGTTTCGCTATCTGCTCTCTTATGGAGATGCAGTGGCAGCACTGCAGCTACATTCACTCTGCCGAGTACTTCCATGGCCCCTTCGAGGCTACTCAGGATGGCGTTTTTTACTTCCTGCAGATGGGCTCCAGCGAGTGCCGTGCTATGGACGAGCGCGCCCTGGCGTTCCTTAAGACGCATACCGATACGCTGATGGTGCTCGATGCCAAGGAGTACGGTATGGAAGCCGTGCCGGCGAGCGTCCGTGCCTATCTGGACCCGGTGCTGTTCTACGCCATGAACTGCGAGCTGCGTGCCGCACGCGGCAAGGTGTTTGACCATGATCCCGATTTCCGTCGCTACATGGGCGTCGTCGAGTACTAGAAGGGTAAATACCATGGCATTTAACGTTAACGCGCTCGGATTTGGCGACAACGTCGTCGATCGCTACGAGCATATCCACACCATGTATCCTGGCGGCAATGCGGTGAACTTCGCCGTTTATGCCAAGAAATGCGGTGCCGCACGCTCTGCATACATGGGCATTTTTGGCAATGACGCCGCTGCCGAGCATGTCATTGCAAGCCTCGAGGATGAGGGTATCGAGCTTGACAAGTGCGAGCAGATGATTGGCGAGAACGGAGCGGCTCGCGTGACCGTCGTTGACGGTGACCGTGTCTTCCTCGGCTCCAACGAGGGCGGTATCCGTGGCGATGCGCGCTATGTCCTCGATCGCTTTGATCTGGCGTATATGAAGCAGTTCGATGTGGTTCATTCTGGCAACTATTGCTTTACCGAGCGCGAACTGCCCAAGTTGAAGGCCGCGGGCGTCACGGTTTCATTTGACTTTTCGGATGACTCCACCGACGAGTACTACGAGCAGATTGCACCCTACGTCGATTTCGCTTTCTTTAGTGCGGCGGATGCCGCGAGTGAGGACGAGATTCGCGAGCGTCTGGCATGGGTGAAGGGCCTGGGTCCGCGTTTTGTGGCGGCTACGGCGGGCGCCGAGGGCTGCATTGCTTACGACGGCGAGCGTTATTACCGCCAGCTGGCTAAACCGGTAACGGACATGAAGGACACCATGGGGGCGGGCGACTCGTTCCTCACCTCGTTTTTGATGTGCTATCTCGATTCCGCCAAGCGTGGTGAGGATGGCGCCGAGGCCATCGAGCGCGCGCTCGACTTTGCTGCCGGGTTTGCCTCGACCGTGTGCGGCATGGAAGGTTCTTGGGGCCACGGAGCACCAATCGTCGAATAGCTTAAGAAAGCGTACGGCGGTCTGGCTATGAGGCTTTGGACAGCCGATGCAAAACAATAAGCGAAACGCGAAAAGGGGGCTCGCCATGTGGTGGGTCCCCTTTTGTACATTGGAGAAGACCATGGGTATTAAAGCGTGTGCGGCTGGTTTTTGCTGCGCGGACGTCTATCAAAACATCGGCGTGTTCTATCCGACTGGCAATGGCATTGACTGGGGTATCCATCTTGCACGAATGGGCGTTTCGGTATCTGCCGTGTCGGTTGTCGGCAAGGACGAGTACGGAGACAAGATGAGAGAGGCGCTGGCCGCCGAGGGGCTCGATATCTCACATCTGCGGGTGGAGGATGGCGACACCTCGGTGATGCTCATGGCATTGAAAGACGGCGTCGATCGCGTACATCTCGAGGCGATCGATGGCGTAATGGAGACATATCGACCGAATGAAGACGACCGGGCGTTTATCCTGGAGCATGACATCATTCATACCGACCTGTTTGGCAATTGTTTGGACCTCCTGCCCGAATGGCATGATGCGGGCAAGACGGTGGTTATGGACTTCTCGGTGTTCAGCCAGGATCCCGAATATGCATGTGAGGCTCATTTTCCTTACGTAGACTATGCGTTCATGTCGTTTGAAGAGGACACTCCGGAGCTACGAGACTGGGTACGCCACGTGCAGGGATTGGGACCGCGCGTTGCGGTTGCCACGCTTGGCGAGAAGGGAAGCATTGCCTATGACGGTGAGCGCTTCTATGAGTGCGGGATCGTACCGGCGGAGAAGGTCGTTAATACCGTGGGTGCCGGCGACTCGTATATTGCCGGGTTTACCAAGGGCGTGATCGATGGCCTTGATATTCCGGCGTGTATGAAGGTGGGCGCTGAGCTGTCGTCCCGAGTGATTGGTTCGTTTGAGCCGTACTAGGGTCAAATGCCTGGAAAGGAGTATGAAATGGTTATCGACATGTTGGTTCAGCCCATGCTCTACAGCGAGATCTGTACGCCGGGTGATGAGCCTGATGGATTCGGTTTTTGGTCACGAGAATTTGGTATGGGGCATATGAGCCCCATGGATTGGGATGAGCTTCAAGTCGAGATGGACGTCTGCGACGTGCGGAAGAGCGTCCTCATGCCGCTCGATGTAACCACGGCATGCGGAGGGCACTTTGGCACCAATGACCAGATTGCCATGCTGGTTGCCGCGCACCCCGATCGTCTGTGGGGATTTGCGAGCGTAGATCCGCAGGTGAGCGGAGCCGCAGACGAATTGGAGCACGCCTTTACCGAGTTGGGGGCAAAGGGGCTTTGCCTGCATCCGGCAAAGCAGGGTTTTGCCCCCGATGATGCTGTGGCCGAGCCGCTTTACGAGCTGTGCGAGCGCTATAACAAGCCGGTGGTTTTCCATGCCGGTATGTCTTGGGAGCCGGGCGCAGAGCTCTCGCGCAGTAACCCGCTTGCATTTGAGCACACAATCGCAACGCATCCAAATGTGCGCTTTAGTTTGACCCACTTTGGCTGGCCCTGGGTGCGCGAGACCGTGGCGATGCTGCTCAAGTATCCCAACTGCTACACGGACACCTCTATCACTTACATCGATTCGCCCGAGGAGATGATGCAGCGTCTTTTCACGGTCGATATGGGGCCGCTGTGGTATGAGCGCGCGCTATCGCATCAAGTGATGTTCGCCAGCAATACGCCGCGTTTCCGTGCATTCAAACTCAAGCGGGCGCTCGATACCGTGCTCATGCGCGATGATGCGCGAGAAAGGCTCTACTGGGGTAATGCCCTGCGTTTTCTTGAAGGGGATGAGTAAACATGGTGACGCTCGAGACATTGAGCTATCTATCGACTGCTCCGGACCAGTTCATCGATATTACCGAGGACGTGCACGCTGCCATCGAACGCAGCTCGGTGACCAATGGCTTGGCAGCGATTATTTTGTCGCATACGACCTGTGGAATCGTGGTAAACGAGGGGCTGCCCTGCGTGGAGACGGATCTTATGGAGACGCTTGATCGCATCGCCCCACTCGATGCCCCCTATGCGCATGCACACTTCCTGCCGAGCTATGGAGCCACCGGCAACAACTCCTGTGGGCATATCAAGAGCATGATTTGTGGAAACAGTTGCTTCTTTCCCGTTCAAGATGGCCACATCGTGTGCGGAGGTGCCCAGAACATCTATCTTGCGGAGTTTGACGGTCCGCAGAAGCGAAAAGTGTACATCGAGGTGCTGGGGGAGTAACGTCCCTGCAATAACCCTATGAAGGAGCACGTTATGTCGTTTCTAACTTCGATGTTCAAGACCGAAAAGCCGGTTATCGGAATGCTGCACCTGCGTCCTCTGCCGGGCGATCCACTGTACTACCCGGGCGGAAGCGCGTCACAGGTCGTGGAAGCCGCCAAGCGCGATCTCGAGGCGTTGCAGCAGGGCGGTGTCGATGGCATTTTGATTACCAATGAGCTCTCGATGCCCTATGAGCAGCACGTTTCTCCCTCAACCCTTGCATCGATGGGCTATGTAATCGGGGCTCTGTCCCATGATCTGTCGACTCCTTGGGGGGCTGAGGCTATTTACGATGGTGATGCCACAATCGAGCTGTGCGCTGCCGTCGATGCGCAGTTCACGCGCTGTAATTTTTGCGGTGCCTGGGCCGGTGATCTCGGACTGATTAACCGAGATTTCGCGCACACCATGCGTCGCAAGGCGGCGCTGCGCTTGGACGACCTCAAGCTTTTTCACTTCATCACGAGCGAGGGAGAGGTTTATCTCAACGACCGCACGACTGCGGACATTGCCGATTCGCTTCTCTTTAATTGCCTACCGGATGCGATGGTCATCGGCGGTTCGGCTGCCGGTCGTGGCGCTTCGGGCGAGCTTGCCGATGAGGTCCGTGAGCGTGTTGGCGAAGTGCCCGTGGTATGTGGCACCGGTTGTCGCGAAAATACCGTGGCTGACGTATTTGCTCACTACGATGGCGCGTTTGTCGGCACCTGCTTAAAGCGCGACGGAAAGCTGGATGCCCCGGTTGACGTTGAGCGGGTAGCTCGTTTTATGGCTGCCGCTCGTACGGCGCGAGGGGAGTAGGCACCTATGGCGCTCTATCTGGGTATTGATATTGGGACAAGCGCCTCTAAAGGCGTTTTAATCGATGATCGATGCAACATCGTTTGCCAAGCCTCTTGTGGACATGAGACGGACAACCCGTGTGACGGATGGTACCAGCATGATGCCGAGGCCGTTTGGTGGGGCGATTTTTGCCGCTTGTCGCGCGAGCTGGTGGCGCGATCGGGGGTTAACGCGGCACAGATCGGATGCGTGGGCCTTTCCGCATTGGGCTGCGACTGTGTGCCGGTCGATACCGAGTGCAACGCGCTGGCGCCCGCGATTTTGTATGGAGTCGATGCACGTTCGAAACCGCAGATTGACGAGCTTCTTTCCGAATATGGGTCAGATCGCGCACGCGAGCTTTTCGGGCACGATCCCTGTTCGTCAGATATTGCTCCCAAGATCTTGTGGTTTAAGGAGAATATGCCCGAGGTGCACGAACGTGCCGCGAAGTTCCTGACGGCGTCATCGTTTCTGTGCGCAAAGTTGACGGGGCGTTTTACGGTGGACCGTTATTTGGCGGAGGATTTTCTTCCCCTATACGACCGCTTCACTTGGAAGGTTGATGCTCGGGAATGTGCTCGTTTCTGCCGGCCTGACCAGATGGCGGAGGTAATGTCGGCTACCGATATTGCCGGGGTGATTACTCAGCGTGCGGCTGAGGCGACGGGGCTCGCGGCAGGGACACCTGTCTTAGTGGGAACGGGCGACTCTGGTGCCGAGGCCATTTCGACGGGTGTATTTCGTCCCGGCGATATGATGGTTCAGTTGGGGAGTACGGCGTATTTCATCTATCTAGCTGATCATATGGTCGATGATGCCCGCCTGTGGCCAGGGACGTTTATCATTCCCGGAACTTACGGGATCTGCGCGGGGACCAATACGGCGGGTGCGCTCACATCGTGGCTGCGCCAAGAGCTGTATCGCGACGCCGTGGAGGCCGAGGGCCACGGTGGCCCCGATGCATATTCGGTTATGGCGCATGATGCCGCCGGTGTGGCGCCGGGTGCCGATGGGCTCCTGTGTCTGCCGTACTTTGCGGGGGAGCGCACTCCGCTCAACGATCCCGAGGCGCGTGGCGTCTTCTTTGGCCTGACCGGAAGGCATACGCGAGCCCATATGGTTCGTGCCGCCTTGGAAGGCGTCGCGTATACCGTTGCATCCCATGTCGACATTATCGAGCGAGAACATGGACTGCCAATTGGGCGCATTATGCTTGTCGGAGGTGGAACCAAGAATCCAGTTTGGATGCAGGCTATCGCCGACGTATGTGGGCGCGAGGTCTCGGTTGCCAAGGTTACGGTGGGCGCATGCTTCGGTGATGCCATCATGGCAGCTCTCGCAGGTGGCGCCTATGCATCATGGGATGAGCTCGCCCAAGTCCTTGGCGTTGCGCAAACAATCGTGCCTGATATGACTGCCCACGAGTTATATGCGTCGCGCCGTCATATCTTTGACGAATTGTATGCACGCAACCGTGATCTCATGCACGAATTGGTGTAATGCTGCCGAATTGTACTGTCTTCCAAAATAGGGACTGCGTTGTGCGATTTGCATGCCCCTTGGCATTTTTGCCCACAGGAGTTAGCGAAGGTCAAAAACAGAGTGCGCATTTGCTAAAACTGCCGACTCGATGCGCTTTGCGTCACAGTTTTTGAGTGAGGCGATGCGCATCGAGGTCCTTGCGAGCGATCTGATGAGCGACTGCGCGCCTGTTTCTGTGTTTGGTTCGGCTGGCGCATCGGTTTCGAGCAGTAGACGGTCGAGTGGAATCTGCCGGGCATATTCGCGACCGCGCTTGGTGGCGAGCATACGCTCGTTCACGGAAAAATAGCAGTTTGCGTTTCGCGCGCGGGCGAGTTCGTTCGAAGTGCCGCTAAACCAGTGGAAGATGATAGCGGGGGAGTCGGGGTTTGGGATGAGTAGTCCATGCGATTCGAGGACGTCCAGTACGGCTCCTGCCGAACGAACGGCGTGAATTGATATCACGCGCCCGGTAAGAGGATGCTGCACGAGTGCATCGCAGAGCCGGTTAAGTGCCTGTATTTGTAGCGGCTCACTTCCAGCAAAGCGCGCGGAAAAGTCGAGCCCGACTTCGCCGATGTAGCGCTCTTGGGCAGCAACTTCGCAAAGCAGATTGACTTCGGCGGGACCGCAGCGGCCGTCGGCGAGCCACCAGGGATGGAGGCCGATGCCCTTGATGACGGTAGGAAGGCGACGGGTTCGCCCGTGTGCGCTAGCGAAATCGCGTGGATCGACGCCGCAATCAAATAGACCCAAGCCCAGCGCCGTTGCCTCATCGGTAACGGCGTCCGGGTGAGCCATTAAATCAAGATGGCAGTGTGCATCAAATAACCGGGGCTCCATCTCGGCGCGCTCCGCTAGTCCAGGCGTTGGCCGTCGGCGCGCACGCGCTCGGTGCCGCGACCACTGATCTGACGGATAACCTCGCCGGCGATCATCTGGCCCATGATGGGCGGCATAAAGCTGGCGGTTCCCAGCTCGGTGCGCTCGTGGATGTTGGAAGGGTCGCGGGGCTGTGTCTTAACCGATTCCTCGCAGCTAAACAGTACGTGCAGGCTCTTGATGCCGCGCTTCTTGCATTCTTTGCGCATAATGCGGCTCATGGGGTCACGTACCGTATCGAAGATGTCGGCAAAGCGGAGGCACTCGGGATGGAGCTTGTTGGCCCCGCCCATGGAGCTAACCAAACGAATGTCGTGGTCCTGAGCATATTTGGCAATGGTGAGCTTGGCCGAGATGGTGTCGATGGCGTCGACGACGTAGTCGAGCTTGCCGTCCGTCTGCTCCAAAACGCTTGCGAAGAACTCGTCGATGTTGTCGCTCAGCAGGTATTCGGTGCGTTTGATAACGGTGGCGGCGGGATTGATGTCGTGGATCATGGCTTCCATAACATCGACCTTGCGCTTGCCGATGGTGCTGTGAAAGGCGATAGCCTGGCGATTGATATTGCTGGGCGCGACGATGTCCTTGTCCAGAATGACGAAATGACCAATGCCGCCGCGGGCGAGCGCCTCGCAGCAATTGGACCCCACACCTCCGCAGCCGAGCATCAGCACCGTAGCATCGGCGAGCTTATCGAGTGCCTCGCGGCCCATGATGATCTCGAGCTTGGTGTCGCGTGTCTCGACGAGAGCGGCAGCGGTTTCGGTCATAGACATCCTCCGATGGGGAAGCGAATCGTGTTTTAGCTATCGCCATTATAGGTATTATCGCGATTCCATTTGAGCCCTAGGGGCTTGTTGAAATGAGGCAGTGATTCGCATAAGATGAAGCAGATGGCACCCGTTGCAGCGGGTTGGCCAACTCCCAAACACGTTTGTAGCGTGAGAAGTGGCCGTCTTCGCATTACGCGGGGGCGGCTATTTCATTCGACCTCCAATGTGGATGCCGAGCTCCACAGCCGCGATTACAAGCAACAACAACGTCAGGACATCGTTAATACTCATAGTCCATCTCCTTCTTGGGAAGAGGGAGCTGGCCCATCTGCTTCTGGACCCATTGTATCTAAAAACGAACGCATGTTCTATACATAACATTGCTATTAGATAATTAGACAAACATCTAAATATCGAGTATAGTGTGCACGTCGCGAGAGATAGCGAGAGGAGGTTCTATGCCGGGAGAAGGTTTTAAGGCGCTGGCGGATCCAACGCGGCGGCGCATTTTAGAACTGCTGCGCGAGGGCAATTGCACGGCGGGGGAGCTCGCCGAGCATTTCGACATAAGCAAACCGTCGCTCAGCCATCATCTGGCAACGCTTAAAAACGCCGGGCTGGTGACCGATGAGCGCCATGGCCAAAACATCGTTTACAGCTTAAATACCACCGTCATGCAGGACTTGATTGGCTGGTTTATGGGCTTTACAAACACTGAAGGTGATAAGGATGAATAACGAAAACAAGGGCATTCACGCCACGGGGGTATCGTCGCGCGTGTGGATTGCACTGGTCGCTCTGTGCGTTGCCAATGTCGCAGCGCATCTGATAGTGATGCCGAGCCTGCCGGCGCAGATTCCCACGCACTGGGGCGCGAATGGCGCCGTCGACGGTTGGGGCCCTAGCTGGATGGCCTCCGCGCTCGGCGTGTTGCCTCTGGCACTTCTCGCGATGTTCTACGTCGTGCCACGCATTGACCCCAAGGGCGAGGCGTATCGGACCTCGGGTAAGTTCTATCAGGGCTTCGTAATCGCCTTCACGCTGCTCATGTGTGCCATAAGCTGGCTGGGGGAGCTAACGGTGTGGGGCATCGTGCCGGTGGTAGGAACGGTCAATTTGCTGGTATCAGGCGCTATCGGCTTGCTCTTTATTGGTATGGGCAACTACTTACCGCGCGTAAAGCAGAACTACACGCTCGGTATCAAGACGCCCTGGGCGCTTGCCGATCCCGAGAACTGGCGCCGTACGCAGCGTTTTGGCGGTGCCTGCTTTATGGTGCTGGGTATTGGCCTGATTGTGATGGGCGTGGCAGGTAGTGTGCTTTCGAGTGAAGTCGCCGCCGCGGTGATTGCGGTTCTGGCGTTTGGTTCGGCTGGAGCTGCCTACGTCTATTCGTATCTGCTGTGGCGCAAATCGCAGCGAGCCGTTCGCTAAGGTTGCGGAAAACTAGCGTACGCAGTTCATAGTATGTTCCGGGGGACTTTTCCCAGGTAGTATTAGGGGGTGTGGGCAACCATGCCCCTTTTTCGTTAAGTTTCAGAGCCGGTTTCCTCATTTCGTTTCCACTAAAGCGAAACAAGAATAGGGAAACAGCAGGTAGAAAGGATAAAACAGGCAAATGGCGGAGTTTATCTACCAGATGTATCAGGCTCGTAAGGCCCATGGCGACAAGGTAATCCTTGACGATGTGACCCTGAGCTTCTACCTCGGGGCCAAGATCGGCGTCGTGGGCCCCAACGGTATGGGCAAGTCGACCCTGCTCAAGATCATGGCCGGCATCGAGGAAGTCTCCAACGGCGATGCCAGGCTCACCCCCGGCTACACCGTGGGCATCCTGCAGCAGGAGCCGCCGCTCGACGACGACAAGACCGTCATCGAGAACGTGCGCATGGCGTTTGGCGATATGATTGCCAAGATCGATCGCTTCAACAAGATCGGCGAGGAGATGTGCGACCCGGATTGCGACATGGACGCCCTCATGGCCGAGATGGGCAAGCTCCAGGACGAGATCGATGCCGCCGACGGCTGGGATATCGATTCCAAGCTCGGTCAGGCCATGGACGCCCTGCAGCTGCCCGATTCTGACATGCCGGTCAATGTGCTTTCCGGCGGCGAGCGCCGTCGCGTGGCCCTGTGCAAGCTGCTGCTCGAGGCCCCCGACCTGCTGTTGCTCGACGAGCCCACGAACCACCTGGACGCCGAGTCGATCCTGTGGCTCGAGCACTTCCTGCACAACTACCAGGGCGCGGTGCTTGCCGTCACGCATGATCGCTACTTCTTGGATAACGTTGCCGAGTGGATCTGCGAGGTCGACCGCGGCCACCTTTATCCCTACAAGGGCAACTACTCCACGTATCTTGAGACCAAGGCCGCCCGCATCGAGGCCCAGGGCAACCGTGACGCCAAGCTCGCCAAGCGCATGGAGGCCGAGCTCGAGTGGGTGCGCAGCTCGCCCAAGGCCCGTCAGGCCAAGAACAAGGCCCGTCTGGCTCGCTACGAGGAGATGGAGGCCGAGGCCCGCGCAAGCCAGAAGCTCGACTGGACCGACATCCGCATCCCTGTGGGCCCGCGTCTGGGCAACAAGGTGCTCGAGGCCCATCATCTGCACAAGGAGTTCGATGGCCGCGTGCTCATCGATGACCTTTCTTTCACCCTGCCGCGCAACGGCATCGTGGGCGTGATCGGCCCCAACGGCGTGGGCAAGACTACGCTCTTCAAGACCATCGTGGGTCTGGAGCCTCTGACCTCGGGTGAGCTCGAGGTGGGCGAGACCGTCAAGATTTCTTACGTCGACCAGAACCGTTCCGGCATCGACCCCGATAAGAACCTGTGGGAGGTCGTTTCGGACGGCCTGGACCACATGATGGTCGGCGAGACCGAGGTTCCGAGCCGCGCTTATGTGGCGAGCTTTGGCTTTAAGGGCCAGGACCAGCAGAAGCGCGCTGGCGTACTCTCCGGTGGCGAGCGCAACCGTCTGAACTTGGCGCTTACGCTCAAGCAGGGCGGCAACCTGCTGCTCCTCGACGAGCCCACGAACGACCTCGACGTCGAGACGCTGTCCTCGCTCGAGGCGGCGCTGCTCGAGTTCCCGGGCTGCTCGGTGGTCATTAGCCACGACCGTATGTTCCTGGACCGCGTTGCCACGCACATCCTGGCGTGGGAGGGTACGGACGAGAATCCCGGCAACTGGTACTGGTTTGAGGGTAACTTCGAGGCCTATCAGGCCAACCGCATCGAGCGCCTGGGCGAGGATGCAGCCCAGCCGCATCGTATTCACCGCAAGCTCACGCGTGATTAGCAACAAGAAGAAAGGCCGCCAGCAAGGGCGGCCTTTCTTGTAGCAATTGCATTGCAGCTATGTCAGGGCTGCTGGTTTGATTCGTAATCAAAGTCATCTCTTTGGGATTAAAGCTCGTTTTTGCTATGAGTGATTTTCTAATTCCGTTTAAAACGTAAAGACGCATTGGGTTGCAAGGACATAAGCAAATCGAATTGAAATATAACCAGTGCTGTAACGTTACAAAAAAGATTATAGAATGGGAGTATCTTATAAGTCGCTTCTCTAGAAAGAAGAACATATGCTTTCGCGTCGTCGTTTTCTGCAACTTGTCGCGTCTTCAATTGTCGCCTTAGCCGCACGTCCGAAAGAGGTTTTTGCTTCGACGGGCAATATTGATGGTGAGCAGATACAATTTACTTCTGAAATTGCGCAAGAGCTTGCCGATAAATATATAAAGGGACTCCTCGGCTATTCGTATACGCCTTCTGATCCTATTCCTTTTGTAGATGTTGATGGGTCCCCGCTTGGTTACATTGTTCCGGTTGTGACATCCAATAGAGCCGCGGGCTATTTGGTTTTAGATGCTTCAGATGATGAAATACTTACGGGATATCGTTTTGGAGACGGCTTAGTCAGCCCTATGGATCGGGGAGGAGATCTTGGTGTCGAGTCTTATTCTTTCAATAACCCAGTCGTAATGATCAATCCATTCGAATTCGGCGTGCAATCTTTGGACGGTTCAATAACAACAAATTGCGGAAGAACAATCCCGGCTGTTTCCATAGAAGGACGGCCTGTCGTTTTATCGAATAAACCTTCAAGCTGGAACGATGTTGTAATTTACGCAACTCAAATGCAGGATTACACAGTATCTGGATTTCGTTCCATTTCTCAGTTTATGTCATATGATGAAAGCGAGATTAAGAGGCTTACCGCCCACTATGCTTGTATGGTGACAGCTTTTTCGAACGTTGCGGAACTGTATGGCATTGCCAATTTATATAGCGACCCTTCGCAATATATGCAGATATGGAATTACACCAATACCCATGCTCTTTCCGATGAAGAACAGACTGTTCCCGGTGTTGTTTTGGGCGGAACGCCGATTTCAACCTGTGCAACGGGGTTTACAAATTACTGCGCAAGCAGAGGGAGTAATCTTATCGCTCGCACTGTCTCCTCCCCGGCTATCGCGAACATTCAAAATGAGATTAACTCTAATAGACCGAATGTTTTACATGCGAGTTTGTACAACGGATCAGCCCATTCTGTAACAGCGGAGGCTTACGCCACACTTACTGGTAAGAAAACTGGAGAGACAAGGCAGATGATTGGCATAGCGGACGGCTGGAATTCATCCTTATCCTTCCTGAAGTATGATCAGAGTTATTATGCGTGGACTTATGGAACGACTTTTTCGAAGTAGGACGATTCGTTTAGTCCTGTCTTTGGTGTTGATGGCTTTATTGGTGAGCTGTTCAACAAAAGAAGAGATGCCGCGCGGAGATTCCGGAGAAATGTCTGTGACAAACTCAGATTCATTGGAAATAGCTGGTGGGCATGCCGATGTGATGTTGCAAGGTAAAGGCATGCTTAGGTCGATTGATGCTGAAGACGCTGTCTGCTCAATAGAGGAATTAAAGACAGGTGAAACTGTATCGTACCGTGTTTCAGATAATGCTGCGAATATGATTGAGTCGATACCGATTGGAGCACAAGTTTCTTTTAGGTATTTTGCTCCGCAACTTGAGGAGGAGCTTGCTTCTCTGGTGTCTATATGTGCTGATGACAGCCAAAAGGTCTGATTTCAAACGGCCCTGGATGGTCAATGGCTATCCAGGGCCGTTTTGTCACTCGGCCGGGGCGTTGACCTTGTCGATGGTCCAGGCGGCTCCGAGACCGCCGGCGGTGTTGCGGCGGATGCGCACGGTGACTTCGTGGCGCTCGCCGGCCTGCGTGTAACGCAGGGGGAAGCTTGCGCGGTTTCGCGCGGCCTCGATGGTACCGCGCTCGCGGGCAATCCAGTAGTACTCGCCGACGATGCCGAGCGTGTCGGCGCCGTAGGGGAGATAGGTCGACAACTGGTGCAGAAGCGGGCCGGGGCAGAAGACCTCGGTTGCGAAATCGACGGGGAAATCCTCGGGGATGGCGGGTACTGCGGGTGCGGGGGCCGGTGATGCAGCGGGGGCCGGAGACGGTGCCGGTGCGGGAATTTGGTCGCAAGCAGCGGCGGGCACGGATTCGATGACGGGTGCGGGCTCCGGCGTCGAATCCGGCTTGATCGCGGAATCTGCGGGCTCCACGGTGACGGGCGCGTCTGCGGCTGCAGTTTTAACCTCAACCTGCGTCGCGCTCTCATTCTCGACGCTCGACTTTGCCTCGATGGGCGTGGATGCCATGGTGGTGATGCCGGCGTTGGCGTTCTCGGGGTCATAGACGACCGTGAGCGAGATGGCGGGCTGCGGTACCTCGGGCTCCGGCGCCGACTCGGTAGCGCCTTGATCGGCGGGCTCGTCGGACTGATCGTCCTCAGCCTCGTCGCCAAAGACATCGCTGTTTTGGAACGCAGGCGTCTCAGGCTGGTCAGCGGCTTCTTCGGTTGTCGACTTGGGAGCCTCGTCGAGCTCCGCAGTGGCTTCCTGCTCGGATATGACTTTGGGATCGGTCGTGGCGGCGATTTCGGTTTCGGCTTCTGCCGTTACCTCAATAGCGACTTCGGTCTCTGTCTCGGGCTCGGGCTCGGGCACAGCTTCAACTACGGGCTCGGGATGCTTAACGTGCTTGGGACGCACGGCCTTGATGTCCTTCTCGCCGCGCTTTTTCTTTTTGTAGGACTGCTTGGCGCCCTTGGCTGCCTTGGGCTTGTCCTCGCCCTTGGCAAGGGCGGCATCCCAGGCATCGTTGGCGATGACGGTGGCATACAGGCGACCGCCCTTAAAGACGGTCAGCTTAATGCAGTCGTCGAGCTCCTCGAGCAGCTCGCGCGTGGACTCGAAGCCCAGGTCATAAGCAGTCATGTCGCCAGCGGTGAGCGCCTCCTCGACCTGCGTCATAAACGTTTGCTTGCCGCATCCGATTGCATCGCGCAGCAGACGATACAGAAAGATGTGGTTGCCCAGCGATAGCGTGGGCCTAACTATTGTCTTGCTCATGGCAAATCTCCTCTTTACACACGTAAAGCATCTTACCATCGCATGGCGTTCGCCATGGCGGCGCCCAAGGCAAACGGGCGCGAACCGCTTTCGATTCGCGCCCGTTGTACAGGTCGGTTATCTATGAGAGGCAAACGTGCTTAGTTGCCCGATGCCGTGCCTTGGCTCGAGTTGTCAGATGCCGTGCCGGAAGCGGTTCCGCTCGAGCTGTTGGTGTTGTTACTGTCTGCCGTGCCCGTTCCCGACGTGGTGTCGCTCGTCTGGCCTCCCGTGTTCGGCTGTGAACCGTCAGTCGTTTGGCTTGAGTCGGTCGTGCCGGACGGCGTGCCACTGTTGGCCGTAGAGGAATCGGTGCCCTGCGATTGGTTTTGGGTGTTCGAGGACGAATTGGCAGAGGTAGGACTGTCTTGCGTGTCGTCCGTCTGTGCCTGCTGATCCTGCGGCTGAGTGTTGCCATTTGCATCGCTCTCGGTCGTGCGCGACGACAGGATTGGCTCGGGACGCTCGCCCAGACCCTCACCGGCAGTGGTGATAAGGATGGCGCCGGCGCAGGCGATGACCGCGACGATGGCGATGGCGATCGAGAAGACGATGACCTTCTTTTGTGTCTGGCTGCGCTCTGCCGCCGCCTTGGCGCGCAGACTGTTGGGGGCGACGCGCGCCGTGGTCGCGCGTCCCGCAACCTGGCGCATCTCCTGCGTGGTCGCGGCGCCACCTAGGTGCTCCTCGACATCGGGCTCAACGGGCTCGTAGGCGCCGGCAGGGTAGTCGACAGCGGCATGCGTGCCCTTGATTGCTTCGGCGCTGGCGGAGATAAAGTGGCGATAGACCTGCGAGGACACAACAGTGATGACTGAGCTCACAGCGGCACCAATCACCGAGCCGGCAATGCCGATCTTTGAAGCAAGCGCCACGCTCGTGGCGGCAGCTGCGGCGCCGGCGATGATCTGGGGAATGGAAATGTCGTCAAACAGGCCCTTTTTGGGCGCGATGGCCATGGTCTGGCCGATGGAATGGTTTTCGTGAACGCCGTTGTTGAGCGATGCCGGCGTCATGACACGTGTGCGCGGCGCGTCGGTGTACTTGGTTGTCATACGGGGTCCTCCCGGTGTAAATCTGCTTCGTTTCGTGTAGCCATCAGGGTACCCACCAGATGTGAATCGTACGCGACATTTAACAGATACCATCAACTCATCAAGGGAGCTTGCTGTCTTTGGTGCAATAGCTTGATGCTAAACTGGATTAACGATTGCGAGGTGGTTTACGTGATGTACCCGTATATGACATTCGAAGACGGTACCGAGGTCGTTCATTCTGACCTGATAACAGATGGGGATATCGAAAAGGTTATCGTGCATTTTGAACGACCGACGGTAGAGGGCTTCGACTCCGCTCGCTGTGAGTTGCCTTCCTGTTCGTGGACTGACTGGGAAGGGCATTTTACTCAGAGTGAAAAACGAGCTTTCGAAGAGTGTTTGAGCAAATAATTTAGATTAGTTCGAGTTTAGTTCGAATAAAGAAGCCGAATACGATGACCTAAAGCGTATGCATTTTTAGTATTAGATGCGTATGAAATGGAGGATGTGAATGGATGAGCTAATAGACTTTAAAAAACGATTTCTCAAGAATGGCGAGCTGGTTTCAATTCCAAAAAAGGAAAGCTATAAAAGAATCATGCTGCTATGGGCCGTCTCTTTCTTTGAATTAAATACAAGTTATACGGAGCTTCAGGTTAATCGTGTGCTGTCACAGCTCTATCCTGATTATGCCGTGTTGAGGCGGTACTTGGTTGATTATGGATTCCTATTAAGGGATGAGCGAGGCCTGAAATACGAGGTTAATCCTGATGTTCACGGTATTGAGAGCTAGCCGTCCGGTTCGGGTCCTATATATTGCTAGAGGGATAAGCGAAATAGGCAATTGGTGTGCGAATATTGCTTTGCCAATGCTGATTTACGAGGTAACTCACGATGTTTCTGCAACTGCTTTGATGGTCTGCTGCAGATTTGCCCCCGCTCTGTTTTCAGTTGCGCTCGCGCAGCTGCCTCAGAAGATGGGTATCGGGACACTGCAGGCCATGAGATTGGCAGACTTAATTCGCGCGGGATTATTCGTTTGCTATATTTTTGTTGATAGTAAATGGAGTATGTTTGCTATTACGTGCGCGGTATCGCTTTGCCGAACGGTTGAAATGCCCTGCTTTTACTCGTTGTTAAGAGCCAATACGAATAGTATCAATCGCGACGTAATTAATAATTCGTTTGGGTTTCTGCAGAATTTGATGATGGTTCTGGGGCCAGTTGCCGGCGGTTTTGTTGTCGCTCAATTTGGGGCGGAGGCTGTTCTTGCATTAGACGCGCTTTCTTTTGCCGCGTCGTTCTGGTTGCTGCGAGATGTTCCGTCGGTTATCGAGGTTAATGATAAAGAGGGGATAAGCAAAAATGAAAAAAACTGGACTGCATTTAGTGATCTTAACGCGAAGCACTTGGCAATTGGTTTCCTATTAATCGATATTTCTAGTGGCGTGGCATTCGGCTCTCTGAATTCTCTTTTGCCAGCTATAGCGCAATTGCAATTTGACTCGTCATCGATACAATACGGATTCCTTCAGAGTAGTCTTACAATCGGACTGTTGTTCGGAAATACAATATACGGTCGTTTAATCAGTGGTTCCGATTGCGTTAAATCATATTGTTTTGTGACGTATCTTGCGCTCGGTGCGTATCTGGCGTTTGGCTATCGCTATGCGTCTGGGATATCGTTTATTTTCCTTTTTATCGTCGGTGCCGGAAACGCCATTCAAGATGTGCTTCTCATAACATCGCTGCAGGATTTGGCGAGAGACGGATCTGAATCGATGAGCCTGTTTTCAATTAGGGAGTCTTTGCAATCGGTTGCTGTTGTTATTTCAACACTCCTTGTTTCGCTGTTCACGAGCATCGCGATGTTCTCAATTCTCGTTACAGGACTTGGTGTATTTTCAATTATGATGGTAGTTGTGTTTCAATTGAATTATTTGCGAAAGATGTGACGTTGATATGCCTAAAACGCTTTTAGTATTTCCCCCAGGATGGAGTCCAGTGGGGCCGTATCTTGCCTTGCCTGTTTTGAAGTCATATCTTCAAGAGGTTGAACAATACAAAGTTGACATTGTTGACTTAAACGTGGAATTTTACGATGACCTCCTATCTTTTAGACATGTCGAAGAGTGCTGTAAAAGGTATCGGGAATCAAAGGATTCGTTTAGTTCGAATGTTCAATTAACAATCGAGTTGATACAAAAGTCAGCACTTAATGTTGACGAGGCAAAAGATATTTTCAGATCGAAGAGATACTTTAATCTAAAAGAAAGACAATATGCTGAAAACATTTTTAGAAATGCACTCTATATCATAAATCACGTCTCATATGGAGTTAAATACACGTTCAACTCCATAGATCTGCCCTATGATTATTATTCGACACCAGAAATAATGAAATCGCTTGCGGATACCTTGCATAATCCGTTTATTTCCTTCTATGAAACTGCCTTTCTTAAGCGTATTCAGAGGGAAAAAATCGAGTTTATTGGGATTTCGGTGAGCGGCTGTTTCCAATTGATTTCTGCAGTTACGTTAGCGAAACTGATTAAAGAAGAATGTCCATCTGTTAAACACGTCTCATTGGGCGGCAATTACCTTACTCGTTTAGCAGATGACTGCATGAAAGAATGGCATCCCTTTTTTGAATACATTGATTCGATAATGATGTATGACGGCGAAGAGCCGCTTGCACGTCTTCTTGAGGCTCTTGACTCTGGTGATGACAATCTCGACTGTGTTCCAAACCTTTGCCATGCTAAAGGTGGAAAGATATATAAAAACCATCGGATTGAGCAAACATTTATCAACGATACAGTTCCCGATTTCGATGGCTTCGCCCTTTCTAAATACTTCATGCCTGAGTTAATATTGCCGGTTTATTCCTCTAGGCAGTGTTTTAATCATTGCGCCTTCTGCACCATTCCCGGTGCTACCGGTGGTTGTTACCGAAAGATGCCTATATCGAGAGTATTTGAAATAATGTGTCGGTTAAATGAAAAATACGGCACGAGAGTTTTCTCTTTTGTGGATGAAACATTCGAAGGCAAAAGAATGGAGCAACTCGCGGATGAAATAAACGCATCGGGAAAAACGTTTTTCTGGCATGGAGAAACGAGGTTCTCTCCAACCCTAAGTACAGACGTTTTCAACAAGATATACCAAAGTGGATGTAGGCAGATTCAGTTTGGCCTCGAGTCATACAACCAAAGAGTTCTTGATCTAATGAAGAAGAACACGAGAGTTGATTGGATTGATCGCAATATCCATGATTGTCTCAATGCGGGTATTCCTGTTCATCTATTCTTTATGATTGGCTTTCCGACCGAAACTAAAGAAGAGGCTCTGAACACCTTAGCTTATACAGAGAATGTTTTGAATTATTCAAAACAGGTATGTGGTGTTCCATATTCCACGAGAGGATTTACGAATTTTGGTCTCGTTATGGGGTCGGATGTTTGGAATCATCCCGATAAGTATGGTGTCTCTGTAATGCCGAAGTCCCAATATGAGGATTTGCGCCTCGAAGTGGATTATGTTTCAGGCACTGGTTTAACTTTAAATGAAGCAAAATCCTTATCTGATGAGCATCATATTGATTTTTATATGCAAGAGGTCATAAACGGTAGCGACACAATTGACTTGCCCCAGCGGCTTCATATTTCAGAGGTGACCTGGATCCTAGATTCTATTCACGCTGTCAGGTATAAGGGACATTTGACCAAAGTAAAGCGACGGCTAACTAGTCTAAATCCAGCTGATCGAATCTGGCTGGATTCCAAGACCTCTGTCGTGCTCGTTGAGCCATTTGCCTACTTCTATAATTCTGAATACCATCATGTCTATGCTGTTTCCCAGTTGGTATACCTTAAGTTGGCCCGTTTATTGGAGGCCGATTGTAGCATTTCTCTTATCCTTGATCAGGGCGACCTCGAGCTGACAAGGGCGATAGAAGAACTGTTGCATTATGGATTGCTGAATACAAATATCGATGCCGATTATGTAATGCACGATAATGGTTTTCAATTGGTTAAAAGTTCGTTTGTGAAAGAAGTCGGACGCTCAAAAGAGGGGTTAAGAGTACTGCTGAGTTGTGCCACCCATAGAATGTGTGCGGTTAATGATTTTTCGTTCGCTTTGCTTTCGTTGTTTGAAAAGCCGATTACTAAGAACGAGGTGCGCGACATTTTGAAAAAAGAGGGACTATCGGCAAACGAGGAGCAACTAAACAAGTTGGTTGATAATTGCATGAAAGCAGATATACTACAATTGATTAGATAGAGGAGGTTTCTGCATGGACGTTATTAACAAAGATCTCTTGGAGCAACTGAAAGAGTTTCAGGAAGAGGGCGTCGTGGTAGAAGTGTTCGACTTTGAGGACTACATGGATAAATTCTGCCATTAGTTTCGAAATTTACTCGCCTCGCTTAAAGGAGAAGTCGATTATCGATTTCTCCTTTTTAATTAAAGATATTATTGAAATACATGCTCTTAGCACAGGTTGGCCTCTCAGTAAACTGGGAGGTTGCTTTGGCTAGTTAGAGATATGTGAACGTCCGTTAGACTGAATCTCAGGGTAGAAGGGGCCTCCAGTGTCCAGATCAACAAGGCAATGCTGCGTTTCGGCTAATAAGAACGATGGCTTTTTGCGTGTGGCGGCGGCGTCGCCGCAGATTCGCGTTGCCGATGTCGAGGACAATGTCGAGGTTGCATTGGCGGCTGTTCGCGAGGCTGCCGAGCGCGGCGTTCGCGCGCTGGTGCTGCCCGAGCTCAACTTGTGCGGCTATACCGCGGCCGACCTGTTCCATAATCGCACGCTGCTGCATGCCTGCGAGGCTGCTTTGGTGCATATCCTCGATGAGACTCGTGAGCTGCCGATTGTCTTTACCATCGGTCTTCCCGTTGCGGTTGCCGAGAATATCTACAACTGCGCCGCCGTGTGCTGCGCGGGCGAGCTTTTGGGCCTCACGGCCAAGAAGTATCTGCCCAACTATGGCGAGTTCTACGAGCGCCGCTGGTTTGCTCCGGCGCCCGCAGATCCTGTGTGGGTCGAGTTTGCCGGTCAGGGTCCGGTTCCGCTGGGTTCGGAGCTTGTCTACCGCTGCTGTGACGAGGGTGCCGAGGATATGGTGCTGGGCGTTGAGGTCTGCGAGGACCTGTGGGTGCCGGCGCCCCCTTCGACCGAGATGGCGCTTGCCGGTGCGACGGTGATCCTCAACCCGTCGGCCTCGGACGAGATTATCGGCAAGGCAGATTACCGACGCAGCCTCATATCCAACCAGAGCGCGCGCCTGTACTGTGCCTATGCCTATGCAGATGCGAGCGAGGGCGAGTCCACGACCGACATGGTCTTTGCGGGCGAGAACCTCGTCTACGAAAACGGATCTAAGCTCGCCGCCACAAAGCTTCTTACCTGCGATATGGCGGTGGCCGATGTCGATCTTGACCGTCTGGTTGCCGAGCGCCGCCGCTCGACGACGTGGACGCGCGCGGACGATGCGCCGGAGGCCACGACCGTTGAGTTTTCGTTTGAGGGCGTGCTGACGGACGAACCTGTCCTGCGCGATGCACTCGACATCGACCGAGTCTTCCCCCGCGCTCCCTTTGTGCCGGCCGACCACGGTGATCTGGCTGAGCGTTGCGAGACTATCCTCGACCTGCAGACCGCCGGCCTCAAGACCCGCCTTGCCCATACGGGCACCAAGGCGGCCGTCATCGGCCTTTCGGGCGGCCTCGATTCCACGCTGGCGCTCCTCGTGACCGTGCGTGCGTTCGACGCCTTGGGCCTGCCGCGCACCGGTATCACGGCCGTGTCCATGCCCGGCTTTGGCACGACGCACCGCACCAAGTCCAATGCCGAGTCGCTCGCTCGCGACCTAGGCGTGAGCTTTCGCGAGGTCTCGATCCATGCTGCCGTGGAGCAGCACTTTAAGGATATCGAGCATGATCCGACCGTGCAGGACGTGACCTACGAGAACAGCCAGGCGCGCGAGCGTACGCAGATTCTGATGGATTTGGCCAACCAGGCTGGCGGTTTTGTCATTGGCACGGGCGACCTGTCGGAGCTGGCGCTCGGCTGGGCTACCTATAACGGCGACCACATGAGCATGTACGCCGTCAACGCGAGCGTGCCCAAGACGCTTGTGCGCCATCTGGTACGCTATGCCGCCGATGTCTTTGGCGGGCGCATTGCCGAGGTCTTGCTCGATATCCTCGATACGCCGGTGTCCCCCGAGCTTCTGCCTCCCACGGGCGACGGCGAGATTGCGCAGAAGACCGAGGATTTGGTGGGCCCGTACGAGTTGCACGACTACTTCCTCTACTACCTGCTGCGTTTTGGCTTTGAGCCGGGCAAGATCTACCGCATGGCGCTCAAGAGCTTCGAGGGCGTCTACGACGCCAAGACCGTCCACACGTGGCTACGTACGTTCTACCGTCGCTTCTTTGCCCAGCAGTTTAAGCGCAGCTGCCTGCCCGATGGTCCCAAGGTGGGCTCGGTGACGCTCAGCCCGCGCGGCGATTGGCGTATGCCGAGTGACGCCAGCTCGCGTCTGTGGCTTGCGCAGATCGATGCGCTCAATCCGGTTGACTAAGGTTGGCTAAATTGAACCAATACGGGGGTTGCAAGCGTTACACTTTTGCAATCTGATGGCCCGTATCGCGCGGCGCTCTTGTCGGAGCGCCGCGTTTTTTATATCGAAAGGTGGCACCATGCAGGCATCGCAGCGTCTCGACCGCTTTGGCGCGGAGGTCTTCGCCTCGCTCAACAACAAGCTTCTCGCGCTGAAGGCTCAGGGCAAGACCATTTACAACATGAGCGTGGGCACGCCCGACTTTAAGCCGTACAATCACGTGGTCGAGGCACTCACGCAAGCAGCCCAAGATCCCGAGATGTGGAAGTATGCCCTGCGCGACCTGCCCGAGCTCAAGCAGGCTGTGTGCGATTACTATGAGCGCCGCTTTGGCGTTTCGGGCATTACGCCGTCCATGGTGCAGTCGTGCAACGGCACGCAGGAAGGCGTGGGTCATTTGGGTCTGGCCCTGCTCGACCCGGGTGACACCATCCTGGTGCCCGATCCGTGCTACCCGGTCTTTGAGGCGGGTGCCAAGATCGCCGATACCAAGCTCGAGTACTATCCGCTGATTGCCGAGCACAATTACCTGCCCTATGTGGCGGGTATCGATCCCGAGGTGGCCGATCGTGCCAAGTATATGATCGTGTCGCTGCCCGCCAACCCGGTGGGCTCGGTGGGCACGCCCGAGGTCTACGAGGAGATCATCGCTTTCGCCCGCGAGCACGACCTGCTCATCGTCCATGACAACGCGTACTCCGACATCGTGTTCGACGGCGAGCCGGGTGGCAGCTTCTTGCAGTATCCCGGTGCGCTCGAGGTGGGTGTGGAGTTCTTCTCGCTTTCCAAGTCGTTTAACGTCACCGGTGCCCGCATTGGCTTTTTGGTCGGTCGCGAGGACGTGGTCTCGGCCTTTGCCAAGCTGCGCAGCCAGATTGACTTCGGTATGTTCCTCCCGATCCAGAAGGCTGCTATCGCGTGCCTTAATGGCCCGCGCGATGAGGTCGAGGCACAGCGTCTGAAGTACCAGGAGCGCCGCGATGTCCTGTGCGACGGTCTTGAGGGCTTGGGCTGGGAGCGTCCCAACGCGCATGGCTCTATGTTTGTGTGGGCCAAGCTCCCCGGTGGCCGCACCGATTCGATGGCGTTTTGCGAGGAGCTCATGGAGAAGGCCGGCGTTGTGGTGACGCCGGGCGCGAGCTTTGGTCCTTCGGGCGAGGGACACGTGCGCATGGCGCTGGTCTTGCCGCCCGACCAGATCGCTTTGGCTGTCGAGGCCATTCGCGAGGCGGGCCTGTATTAGAAAGCTATTTCGCCTCGTCAATATATCGAAACCGATTTCGTGCAGTTATTTTACGAATCCTGCAAACAATTTCGGTAAACGGTCGATTTTTGGCTGCGAATAGGAGCATAATCAAAGTCCCGATTGGATGTATTGGGATTACGACAAGCCGCTCGGGTCGTTCCCGGGCGGCTTGTTTGTGGAGTGAGATGGGAGTTTCTAATGGTTAACGAGAAGAAGGTCGCTATTGTCGGCTGCGGTTTCGTCGGTTCGTCTTCGGCGTTCGCGCTGATGCAGAGCGGTCTGTTCTCCGAAATGGTCCTCATCGACGTGGACAAGAACCGCGCCGAGGGTGAGGCCCTGGATATCGCGCACGGCATGACGTTTGCCGAGCCGATGAAGATCTACGCCGGCGATTATTCCGATGTCGCCGACGCCGCCATGATTGTTGTCACCGCTGGCGCTGCCCAGAAGCCCGGTGAGACCCGCCTGGACCTGGTCAACAAGAACGTCAGCATCTTTAAGTCCATTATCCCCGAGATTAAGAAGTCCGGCTTCGACGGCATTCTGCTCATCGTCTCCAACCCGGTCGATGTTCTGACCTACGCCGCCATCAAGATGTCCGGCCTGCCCGAGGGCCACGTCATCGGTTCCGGCACCGTGCTCGACACCGGCCGCCTGCAGCAGATGCTTGGTGCCCACGTCGAGGTTGACCCGCGCGATGTCCAGGCCTATGTCATGGGCGAGCACGGCGACTCCGAGTTTGTCGCTTGGTCCAGCGCTCAGGTTGCCGGCGTGCCGCTGAACACCTTCTGTGAGCTTCACGGTCATCTGGAGCATGAGGCTGCCGAGAAGCGCATCGCCGAGGACGTCAAGAACTCCGCCTACACCATCATCGAGAAGAAGCACGCCACCTACTACGGCGTCGCCATGGCCGTCAAGCGCATCTGCACTGCCGTCATGCGCGATGAGCAGACCGTTCTGCCCGTTTCCTCGCTCATGGTGGGCGAGTACGGCCTGTCCGATCTTGCCATCTCCATGCCGACCGTCGTTGGCCGCGACGGCGTTGTCTGCCGCGTCCCCGTGCCGCTGAACGATGACGAGCAGCATGAGCTTACCGCCTCCGCCAAGGCCCTCAAGGACATCATCGACAGCGTCGACTTCTCCTGCTAAATCAAGCTCGCTAGAGCGAAAAGCTACAATGAAGGCGTCCGGGTCCACGCGGCCCGGGCGCCTTTTTGATGCAAAGTAACCTGACCCCAATGCGCTATAGTTGATGGGAGGGCCATGTCGGATTCGCCTAATTTTTTGACCTATGCCCAGACGGCGTTTGACCCGTTTGAGGAACGGCCGTTCTGCGCGGTGGATAGCCTGGTCTTTGCGTGGTTGTCCTATTTGCGTTTGCCGGGTGTTATGGCGGAGCTGACGAACTGGCAGGGCCTAGACGTACGCGAGCTGCTTCGTGCCGAGTGCTACCGGGACATGATTGGCGACCTGTGGGATCCAGAGGGGAGCAGGGCCTTGTTGGAGGCCGTGGCAGCAAGCCCTCGCTACCGTGGCGTGCACGTTTGCGGTTATCGTGCCGTGAGCGATGTGGTGGCGACAGAGCAGTTTGCAGCCATGGCGTTCCGGTTTCCGGCGGGGTTTAGCTATCTTTCCTTCCGGGGGACCGACAGCACGATTGTGGGCTGGAAAGAGGACTTCAACATGGCGTTCCGGTGTCCCGTGCCCTCCCAGGAATCTGCTGCGCGCTATGTGGACGAGGCAGCGGATGCGATTGACGGGCCGCTTTTGTGCGGAGGTCATTCCAAGGGTGGAAACCTTGCGGTGTACGGTGCGGCGATGTGCTCCGATGTCGCCCGTGAGCGAATCGAACGGGTGTATTCTCATGATGGTCCGGGCTTTGTCGAGGAGTTTCTGAACGGCAACGCCTTTGCCGATCTTTCCGGTCGAATCGACAAGACGCTACCTCGGTCGTCGATCTTTGGCATGATGTTCGAGACACAGGAGGACTATGCCATCGTTGAGAGCACCGAGTTCAGCCTGCTGCAGCACAATCCCTTTAGCTGGGTGGTTGATGGTCGCGACTTCGTGTACTGTGAACACCTGTCCGCCGGTGCTCGATACGTTGATGGCTCCATTCGCGAGATGCTGCTTGCAGTGTCACCTAGCGAGCGCGAGCGTTTTGTAGATGCGTTGTTCTCCGTGTTTGAGGCTACGGGTGCTGAGCGGTTTGCGGATATCGCTGGGAATCTGCGCGAGAGCCTGCCCGTGATGCTCCAGACTGCGCAAGGCTTTGACAAGGACACGAGACGCTTTGTCTCGCAGACTATCGTTGCGATTCTTAAGTGTGCGCTTCTGCCCAAACGTCCCCAGGTTGACATGCCCGCTGCCGGCAAGAGCTTGGCAGAACAGCTCGAGGCTTGGCAGTCCGAGCTCCTGCGCTAGCCATTGGTGCAAAGCAACCTGTCCCCGATGCACCAATCTTCGATGCGCCTGGGGCGGGCTCGACCGCTATACTGGTTCGTGCCGAAATCGATCTAGAACGGAATGCCGTATATGAAAATCAATCATGCGATTCTGCATATCCTGGACTTTGACTCTGCCGTCAACGTCATGAGTCAACGCGAGCTCGATATCGAGAGCCGCACCGTGCGTAATTTCGTAACCACGCACCTGCGGCGTGCTCGTACCTCGGCTGATAACAAGCGTGCCACGTTTGCCGAGAACTCCGCATTCGGCGGCGAGCTCAAGGGCTATTTCTTTGGCGAGCGCGAGTTCGTGGACCTGTCACAGCAGATTGCGGAGTTTATCTCCTCCGAGCTCACCAAAGTCGAGAAAGCTGAGTCCACCGACGTGCTCGTGGCCGATTTTGACGACGATGAGGATGCCCGCTGGTTTGCCGTGATGCTGCTGGGCTCCAAGCAGGCTTTTATGCACGAAGTGGGCCGCGAGGAGGGGGAGGTGCGCAATGACATCGCGCGCCACTACGCTATTCTGCCAAACCCCTCGCAAAAGGTGCCGAGTTATGCCATCGTGCGCGCGAGCACCATGGAGATCGGCTATGTGGACAAGAAGCGCAAGATTGCCGGCGAGGACCGTATGCTTATCCCCGATGGCCTGCTTCAGTGCGACACGGGCGTGTCGGGCAAGGAGGTCATCGACACCGTGACGCGTGTGGTCGAGGAAGTCGCCGAGGAGCACGGTGCCAATACGGCCGTAGCGCTCGCTAAGGTTAAGGCTGCCGTTGCCGAGAAGGTTGAGGATGACGAGGAACTGCCGCCTTGGGATATCGTCGATGAGGTCTTTGAGGACGAGCCGGTCATCAAGGAAAGCGTGCGCGCAGCACTGACCGAGGAGAAGGTTCCCGAGCGCGTTCCCGTGGAGCGCAAGCAGGTCGAGCGTGCGGCCGTGCGCAACCACAAGATTCGTACCGATACGGGCATCGAGATCAGCTTTCCGGCCGAGATGGGCTCGAACTCCGAGTACATCGAGTTCGTCAACGAACCCAACGGCCTCATCTCCATCGAGCTCAAAAACATCGGCAGCATCGAGAATCGATAAGTTGCGTTACGCCTACAGCGGGAAAGCAAAGGCCGAAGCTCCTTGGGGCCTCGGCCTTCTTGTTTGGGGGTGAATTGCCCCGCAGGTTGAGCATAAGTCAGCGAAAACGCGGTTTGTCAAAATCGCGTAACTATTAAAGTTGACGTAAGCCCTCTTCGAGACCGGTCTTGCTGTCGGTCTTCTCGTCGCGCATCTTGATGACGCGGGCGGGGACACCAGCCACGACGGCACCGGCGGGGACGTTCTCGACGCACACAGCGCCGGCGGCAACGACAGCGCCCTTGCCCACGTGCACGCCTTCCAGGACCACGGCGTTGGCGCCGATCATAACGTCGTCCTCGATGATGACGGGCGTGGCGCTGGCGGGCTCCACAACGCCTGCCAGTACGGTGCCGGCGCCGATGTGGCAGTTCTTGCCCACGGTTGCGCGGCCGCCCAGGACGGCGCCCATATCAATCATGGAGCCATCACCGATGACGGAGCCGATGTTGATGATGGCGCCCATCATGATGACGGCACGGTCGCCGATCTCGACGCGGTCGCGGATGATCGCGCCCGGCTCGATGCGGGCATTGATGCCCTTAAGGTCGAGCATAGGGACGGCGGAGTTGCGGCAGTCATTCTCGACGTCGTAGTAGTCGATGGAGTCGGCATTGGCATCGAGGATGGCCTTGAGCTCATCCCAGTCGCCAAAGACGGTCTTGCCACGACGGCCGCCGTAGACATGTGCGTCGCCCCAGGCAACCTTCATGCCGGGCTTCTCGCGCACGTACAGCTTGACGGGCGTTTTCTTGGGCGCGGTGGCGATGTAGTTGATAATCTCCTGTGCATCCATCTCGGCTGCATTGCTCATTTGCTGTCTCTCCTTTGGGTGGATCCGGTTGATACCTGGTTAGGCAAACATGACCTGGTCGAACGTATAGAAGCCGTGCTCGCGGGTGACGAGCTTCTGCGCGGCTGCCAGGGCGCCGTTGACGAAGATCTGACGGCTCGTGGCGCGATGCGTGAGCGTGACCTCCTCGTCCTGGCCAAAGAAGCTCACCTCGTGCACGCCGGCGACGGTGCCGCCGCGCAGCGAGTGCATACCGATTTCCTTGGGGTCGCGCGCGCCGCACATGCCCTCGCGTCCGTAGACGGGGTGGTAGCCTGCCTCGGGCTCGGTTTCGACGACGGCATCGAGCAGTAACTTGGCAGTGCCGCTGGGGGCGTCGACCTTTTGGTTATGGTGCGTCTCGACGATTTCGCAGTCAAAGCCGGGCAGCTCGCGTGTGGCCTGTGCTACCAGATGACGCAGGGCTGCGATACCGATGGAGTAATTGCCAGAGTGCATGACGCGGGCGTTCTGACCCAGCTCGCGCAGGCGATCCATCTGCTCGGGGGTGTAGCCTGTAGTGCCCGAGACCAACGCCGCGCCTGTACGCTCGACATAGACGACGACGGCATCGAAGGTCACGACGTTCGAGAAGTCGATGATGACGTCGGCTGCTGGGGCGCTCTCGAGCTCGGACAGATCAAAACCGATCTGGGCGACGATATCAAAAACGGGCTGACCGGCGGCGTCGACAACGCCCTCGGCGGTGGTGCGGATGAGCGAGCCCATACGGCCCGTTCCCATAATGACGGTCTTAATCAAGCAGACCAGCTCCCTTCAGAGCATCGGTAAGTGCAGCGCGTGTGTCGTTGGCCATGGGGCACAGCGGCATGCGGTAGTTTGCCTCGATCATACCCATCTGAGCGAGCGCTTCTTTAACGGGGATGGGATTGACCTCGCTAAAGAGGGCGTTGATGAGCGGCTGACCGGCAATCTGGATATCGCGGGCGCGCTCCACGTCGCCGTCCAGATAGGCACGGCACATGTCGTGCACGAGCTGCGGCTGAACATCGGCCCACACGCTGATGGTGCCCGAGGCGCCCAGGCTCATGAGCGGCACGGTGAGTGCGTCCTCGCCCGAGTACATGCGGAAGTCGTCGGACAGCAGGTGTGCGATCTTGGCGGCATAGGCGACGTTGCCCGAGGCTTCCTTAATACCCATGATATTGGGGTGCGCGGCCAGGCGCTCCACATTGCGCTCGCTGATGCCGCAGCCGCAGCGGCCGGGGATGTTGTAGAGGATGCAAGGGATGTCCACGGCATCGGCGACGGTCTTAAAGTGCTGGTAGATGCCCTCTTCATTGGACTTGTTGTAGTAGGGGGTAATGAGCAGCAGACCGTCGGCGCCCAGGCCTTGGTAAGTAAGCGACTTGGTGAGCATGGTTTGCGTGGAGTTGGAGCCCGAGCCGGCGATGACGGGGACGCGTCCTGCAACATGCTTGACCACGGCGGCGACAACGGAGTTGTCCTCGTCGTCGGTCATCGTAGCGCTCTCGCCGGTGGTGCCCAGGGTGAGGATGGCGTCGGTGCCGTTTTGCAGGTGGAAATCGATGAGGCGCTCGAGTGCGTCAAAGTCGACACTGCCGTCCTTTTTAAACGGCGTAACAAGGGCGACGATTGAGCCCTCGAGGTTGCGGATATCCATGTTCTTCTCCTTCGCTTCCGCGATCTGGATGCGCTTATTCCATTGGGCGGTGACGGCCAAGCGCTTGTCCTGAGCGCGACGGCGAGCACTTTCGGCGCGCGACTTGGCCAGCAGCTCTCGGCCGCACGGCAGCACATCGAGCGTGGCAAAATAATCGCCCGGGCGCTCGGCGCGGCGGATGAGGTCGGCCGAGCCATCGGGGCGCAGCAGCACCTCGGCGGAGCGTAACCGTCCGTTGTAGTTGTAGCCCATGGAGTAACCACGCGCGCCGGTATCGTGGATCACGAGCGCATCACCCATGTCGATCCGCGGTAGCTCGCGGTCGATGGCGAACTTGTCGTTGTTCTCGCACAGATTGCCCGTGATGTCGTACGTGTTTGTGACAGGCGCCGCGGTCTTGTCGGAGCCACCCGGCTGGCCCATCACCGTAATGTGGTGGTAGGCGCCATACATGGCAGGGCGGATCAGATCGACGGCGCTTGCGTCGACACCGATATAGTCCTTGTAGATTTGCTTCTCGTGGATGGCCTTGGTGACCAGGCAGCCGTAGGGGCCCATCATAAAGCGGCCCATCTCGGTGCAGATGGCCACATCGCCCATGTCGGCGGGAACCAGGATCTCGTCGTATGCCGCGTGCACTCCCTCGCCGATGGCATGAATGTCGTTGGCCTGCTGCTCGGGCAGATAGGGGATGCCGACGCCGCCGGACAGATTGATAAAGGCGACATGTGCGCCGGTCTCGCGCTCCAGGCGTACGGCAAGCTCAAAGAGGATGCGCGCAAGCTTGGGGTAGTAGTCGTTGGTGACGGTGTTGCTGGCAAGGAATGCGTGGATACCAAAGTCCTCGGCACCCTTGGCCTTGAGCATGCGGAAGGCCTCGAAGAGTTGCTCGGTGGTCATGCCGTATTTGGAGTCGCCGGGGTTATCCATGATGCCGTTGGAGAGTTGGAATAGGCCGCCCGGATTAAAGCGGCAACTGACCGTCTTGGGGATGGGCCCCGCAACGCGCTCAAAGAACTCGATGTGGCTGATGTCGTCAAAGTTGACGATGGCACCCAGCTTGTCGGCAAGCTCAAAGTCCGCCGCCGGCGTGTCGTTGGACGAGAACATGATGTCGTGTCCCGTGATACCCAGCGAGCGGGCGATCATGAGCTCGGTATAGCTCGAGCAATCGCAGCCGCAGCCGTATTCGTTGAGAATGGAGATGAGCGCCGGGTTGGGGTTGGCCTTGACGGCAAAGTATTCCTTAAAGCCCGGGTTCCATGCAAAGGCGTCGCGCACTTCTTGCATGTTGCGGCGGATGCCCGCCTCGTCGTATAGATGAAACGGCGTGGGGAACTGCTCGACGATATGCTCGAGTGTCTCCTTGTCCACAAACGGCTGTTTGGCCGCATACGCTTCGTTGGGGGTCAATGCCATGTCCCGTAAACCTCGCTATCCAGACGGCGCCATCTGCGCATCGAATCCACATAGCGTGGACCCAATGTCCGGATAGCGCTCCCGCATTGCTGCAGACAGTCCTGCGGGTGTTTCCCGCAGGCCCACCAGGTTGTTCGTGCCTGAAAAACCCAGTTCGGCGGGTTTCGCCTCCCCGCGGGGTCAAAGCCTGCCGGCTCACCCGCGGTTCTTCGTGCCCGCGCCTCTATCAAGTGGTAACGACCCTACCACGTTGCACTTTACCAAACAAGAGTATTCGTATATAACGTTTAAAAAATGCAGGGATATGCTGGAAACATGTGCGCCACAATCCTGTATCACAATAAGTTGCAACAGATGTGCCTCACGAAGGGATCCTCTATGACCGAGCTCCAAGAACTCCGTCGCTATCGCCGCGATCTCCATCGCATTCCGGAGCTCGATTTCGATCTTCCGCAAACCATCGCCTATATCGAGGGCGTGCTGGCACCGCTCGCCTGCGAAGTGACCCATCCGTGCCCCAGCTGCGTCTGTGCTTTCTTCGACGCCGGCGTTGATGCCGCGCATGCCACGGCGATTCGCGCCGATATGGATGCGCTGCCCATCGCGGAGGCGACGGGAGCGGCCTTTGCCTCAACCCATCCCGGCAAGATGCACGCTTGCGGACATGACGGACACATGGCCATGGCACTTGCCGCCGCGACGTATGTCGACCGTACGATTCGCGAGCATCCGGGCGCCATTAGGCGCAATGTTCTCTTTGTGTTCCAGCCTGCCGAGGAAACGACCGGTGGCGCCAAGACGGTGTGCGAGAGCGGCGTGTTCGAGCACTACGGGGCGGATCGCATCTTCGGCTTCCATGTGTGGCCCGATCTGCCCGCCGGCACGTTGGCGAGCTGCTCCGGTCCGTTGCTGGCGCGTTCGAGTGAGACGCACATTCATATTCACGGGACGAGCATCCATATCGCTAAGACCTATGGCGTTCCGGTCGAGGAGTCGCACGATGCAGCGCTGGCGGCTGCCAAGTTCTTGGTTGCCGAGCGCGAACTGATGGACGAGCTGGGCACCGACGAACCCTGTATCGGCAAGTTTGGCCTGCTGCAGGCTGGCACCGTTTGCAACGCGGTGGCGGGGGAGGCCCATGTGGCCGGAAGCCTGCGTGTGTTTACGGACGACATGTTCGACCGGACGCGCGAAGGCGTGCGCCGCGTGCTGGACGATGCCTGTGCCGCAACGGGCTGCACGTATGATCTCGATTTTGCCGAGGGCTATCCGCCGGTCGATAACGACCCTGAGCTGTTCGCCCACATTGCGCCTGCCTTGCCCGGGCTGCAACTCGTGGATGAGCCTTTGCTGATTGCCGAGGACTTTGCTTTCTATCAGCGCCATCTGCCGGGCGTGTTTTTCCTGCTGGGCACGGGTATGCCAGAGGACCAAGACAACCCGATCGACGCTGATGGCTGCCCAGCCTATGCCACAAGCGCTCTGCATACCGATAGTATGCTCTTCGACGAGGAAATCCTACTCAAGGGCCTCGATGTCTACAAACGATTGCTTGGCTTGGAGTGACGATGGAACGACGCCGACAGTCTGCCGTATATAGCCCGGGTGGGTGCGGGTGCGGTTTGCTGCTGCTTCCGGTCATCGCTGTGAGCATTGGCGTGATGTTTGTGCTTGCTGGGCTGGCTGCGGCGGCACTCGTACTGTTTATCACTGCCATCGGCGTGACGATTTGGCTTTATCGCAGTCGTGGGCAGCGCCGCGCCGACGGTAAGACCAATGTTGGATGGACCATCTTTTTAGTCGTCGCCTACCTATTGAGCATCAGCTACCTGGTGTTCTTTGTCCTAATGATGATCAGTGCCTTTACCGGGAAATCCGTCACGGTGGGTTGATCACTGCTGGCAGACGGTCGCGCAAAGTGCGTTTGCTCGGCGTTTGGATAACTGCATTGGCCGTTTACCGCAACCTTAGCTCTCAGCTAATGAATTCAAGTTCAATCCTTCCTACGATGTGCTGTGTGCCGGCACGGTAGCCGGATCGTAGGAAGGATGAATAATGGCAAAAGAGGGAAAGAAGCCGATCGGCAAGATTGTCCTAGGCATCATCGTGGTGCTGGTTATTGTCGGTGCCGTGGGCTCTATGGGCGGCAACTCAACCGATTCGTCTGCGAGCGATTCGGCAAAACCTGCCGAGACGACACAGCAGGCTGAGGAGCAAAAAGAACCGCAAGAACCGTATACCATTGCTGACGAGGCTGAAGACACTTCCAATCAGTTTACCTATAAGATCACGGGCACGCTGACCAATAACACGGACAAGGAAAAGAGCTACATTCAGATTGAATATGTTCTGTATGATGCCGATGGCAACCAGGTTGGAACGGCTCTTGCAAACACCAATCATCTGAAGGCGGGCGGCTCCTGGAAGTTCGAGGCGCTGGGTACGGTGTCTCCCGACCAGGTTGCTAGCTGGGAGCGTTCGGACGTAAGCGGTTTCTAGCATGTTGCATGCACTGGGGGAGGTGAAGTCGTATGCCCGATAAAAAGCTGACTGACGAGTTACTCAATGAGCTTCTCGACGCGCCAAACATCGATGGCTATATCAAGGAGCACGACTTTGCCACCCCGTCGCTTTCGGACTACCTGAAGCAGCTGCTGCAGGAAAAGGGCTTGGAGCGCTCGCGCGTGGTTCGTATGGCCGATCTCAATGAGACCTTTGGCTATCAGATCTTTACCGGTGCGCGTCATCCGAGTCGCAATAAGGTGCTGCAGATTGCCTTCGCCATGGCGCTAACGCTCAAGGAGACCAACCGCGCCTTGACGGCGGCGGGTGCCAACATCCTCAATTGTAAGGACCGTCGCGATGCGATCATCATCTTCTGTATCGATCGCGGGTGCAGCCTCCAAAAGGTCAACGAGGAGCTGTATCGCTTTGGCGAGGAGACGGTGAGTTAGCGGCTGATATCTGAGCCGGCGGAGCTGTCGAACAACGATGCAAACGAACGGGGCGCGGATGCCATGGGGTGTCTGCGCCTGCGCTATGATGGAGACTATGGATACTCAGACCCCAACATATCCCGATGATGAGCTGACCGCAGCGCTTGCCGAGCACCTGGCGTCGCTCGATCGCGACGACAGCTATCGCGTGGAGCGTGTACTTAAGCGCTCGTCCGTTGAAACAACCGAGCTCGTGTACTTTGAAGGAACCGGCGGTGGCTCGCTCGGCCCCTTTGTCCGTAAACGCATCGATGCTTCAGCTCAAATCGGCGGGGCATACGGGCGTCTGTTTGCCGCTCAGCGGGCAGGCAGGCGTTTTGAGCACCTGCCCAGAATCGTCGATTGTCGTCGTGTGGGCGACGAGCTCAACGTGGTTATGGAATACATCGAAGGGGAGACGCTCGGGGCGCTGGTGTACCGTCTGGGAGCCACCCCCGATTATGCGCACGAATTGTATCCTGCCCTATGCGATGCCGTGGGCGAGCTCCACGCCGGTTTTGCAATGGCGGGGGAGACGTCGGCGCCGGTGATCCATCGTGACCTCAAGCCGTCGAATATCATCGTGACAGGTGCCAACTATACGCCTGATGACGGCCTGACATTTTCATCGCTGGTGATTATCGACTTGGGAATCGCCCGCGTATGGCGCGATGGCGCCGATACCGACACCGTCAAGTTTGTCACGCGACCCTATGCGCCGCCCGAGCAGTATGGGTTTGGGCAGACGAGTGTGCGCAGCGACGTCTACGCACTTGGCGCCCTGTTGTTCTTCTGCTTGACGGGAGTCGACCCTAAACCAGGGCTCGACATGCGCGAGCAATGCGAGGCGCGTGGCATTCCCACTCCACTTGCCGATGCCGTCTGCATGTCGATGGCGCTCGACCCGGCCAAGCGTTTTGCGAGTGCGGAGGCGTTGGGACGGGCGACGCACGCAGCATACGACCTGAGTCGTCCCGTGCGGCCTCCTGCGCCTGCGCCTGTCCGTACTCCGGCCTCGGAGACGGTGCTGACGCCCCAAGGGCTCCAGAACCCTGCAGGGCTTCCTAGGCCTGCCGCCTCCGCTGCATGCGGTCTGCTCTCTCGCGTTCCGGAGTCTCTGGGGCGCATTTGGAATACGCTCGTCTGCTTCTCGCTGCTTGTGTTCTTTGTCGGAAGTCACTTTGCCGTCTTTCACCCCACCGGAGCAAACCAAAGCTACCCGACGTGGCTTCTCATAATCGAGTATTTTTTCTTTGTCGATGGCCTTATGGTGCTTATGCATTTTGCGCTGTTCGATAAGCGCCGTCTTCGTCGGCGATTCGCACTGCTCGACAGCTATCGCGGCAAGAAACTCGCGAAACTCTGGCTCAAGGCATTGGGTGTGCTGCTCCTATGCATGATCGTCATAGTCGCGGTTGCCAATGCGACCGGCGTCGTCGATACCTCCGCTACCTAAAAGAAAAGGGCCCCGTTGGGGCCCTTTGCAGTTGCACTTAGATGCGGTTCATCTGAGCGGCGACTTTGTTGTACCAGTCCTGCCACGTGGGCGGGCAGTACTTTTTGGCCGCTGCCGGGGTAAGGGTGGAGCCATAGTTGGCGCCCAGATAGGCAACGTGAGCGGAGATGCCCTCGCTCCAGCTGCCAAAGCTGCGCCAACCGCCGCCACGTGCACTCCAGCCCCAGGCGTTGTAGGAATTGGCGCAATAAGCACCCTTGGTGCTCTCGATGCAGGCGATAGCGGGGGACCAACGGGGGTCGACACCGGTATTCCAAGCGGCGACGGCAAAGTTGTAGCCCTGGCCTGCCATGGGGGAGCCGGCGAGATAATTGTCGATGCGGCCTGTCCACTCATTAATGAACGAATCGTAATCGGAGCTACCGGTATTGGCGTTGTTCACCGTGGTGTCGATGGTGGTGTTGGTGTTGGTGGCCTGGCTGCTGGAATTGCTGCCGCTTACGCCCTCGCCCGAGAGCTTCTCGGCGGCAGCGGCCTTATCGGCCTCAAGCTTGGCAAGCTCAGCGGCATTTTCCTGCTCGGCTTTTGCCTGTGCCTCGCTGCGGAGCTGCTGGGCCTGCGTCAGCGCATCCTCGGCGTTTTTCTGCTCTGCCTCAAGCTGTGACTTGGCCTGCTGGAGCTCGGCCTTGTTCTGCTCGAGTTCGGTTTGCATGTTATTGAGCTCTTCGATCTCGTCGACGCTCGAGCTCGTGATCTGGTTGGTGTATTTGCAGGTCGTGATGAACTCACCCAGGCTCTGCGCGTTGACCAGGAAGCTCACGATGGGATTGGTGCCCTTCTGATACTTGTACAGATCGCGCATGGCGGAGCTTGCCTTGGCCTGCTGCTCGGGAAGCTTGGCCTCGATTTCCTCGATGCTTGCCTCATTGGAGTCAATCTGCTTTTGCAGGTCATCGAGTTTGGTGCGGGCGTCGTTGTAGGCGCTCGTGGCGGCTTCGATCTTCTGCTGGGCTGCGGAAAGCTGGTTCTGCGTTGCCTGCGAGGCGGCATACGCCGCAACGGGGGAGAGCATCGGCGTGGCCGTCAGCGCAACGGCGAGCGCGGCGCTCGTGATGATACGAGCCGGCTTCGACGCAATGAGCGCTGCGGTGCGATGATTCGAATGCTGCATCCAGTCCCTCTGCAATCAATCGTAGGTTATGGTTCGAACGGTATTCTACTACTGCTTTCGACCTCAACTTGAACCTTAAAGGTCCCAAAGGGTCAAGTTGAACTTGAGGCTTTGGCTTTGACCTGCAGTTATGATGAATTGTTGAGAAACCATAGAGTTCAACTTTAACGTTACAGAGCCCTGTTTGAGAGGAGTTTTGGGCTGTAAAAGCCATCTCAACGTGGGGTTTTATAACTACAGCGTGCCCCTCTGGCGAGCCTGCTCAATCTCTTCGAGGGCCTCGGCGGGGGTGAACGAACAGGTGCCGTCGCCGAGTTTGATTACCTGGATATCGTCGCCGGCGTAGACCTCTCCGCCCTTTAGTACCACGCCGAAAACGCCCTCGTGGGGAAAGATGCAGTCGCCGGCGAGATAGTAGATGGCACAGCGTGTGTGGCAGACCTTGCCGATTTGGCTGATTTCGACAAGCACCTCGCTGCCAAGCTTGAGCTGTGTGCCCAAGGGGAGCGAGAGCAGGTTGATGCCCCGGGTTGTGAAGTTCTCTCCAAAGTCACCCTTGCGCACATCGAGTCCGCGGGCCTGCGCCGTCTGGATGGACTCTGCGGCCAAAAAGGAAACCTGACGGTGCCAATGCCCGGCGTGTGCGTCGGAGGCGAGGCCAAATTGCTCTATAACGGTGTCGTGTCCATCGGCGACGGGCGACTTGCGCGTGCCCTTGCGTGCCGACGTGTTGATCGAGACGATGCGGGCGGGTCCGTTGTAGGCGTCGTTTGCCGTGCACAGGGGAGCGGTCGCTTTCGCACGTTCCGCCAGCTCGCGCCTCGCGGCATTGAGGATGGGATTATCGGTCGGATGGTCTTGGGGCACGTGTGCGCCTTTCGCTCGAGGATGTCAATACGCTGAATCCTACAACAACGGTAGGTTCATTGCCCATTGTCATACAACGGTGGGCGCCGTCTTCGTGCTGGCCTTCGTGCTGGACGATTACGTCGATTGCCATAGATACGGTGGAGCTTTGGGCGCCGGCGGCTTGGCACGCTAGAATAAATCAGTTGCGCAAAGACCGCCCGTTGTGTGGGCAGTTCATGATAGGAAGTTTCCATGGCATTGCAATTTACAGAGCGCGAGTTCATTCCCGTGCTGCTCGGTGGCGACATCAACGCCTATTCGGTGGCGCGCGCCTTCTACGAGGAGTACCAGGTCAAGAGTCTGGTCTTTGGCAAGTATCAGACGGGTCCCGCGTACCGCAGCCAGATTATCGACTACACGCCCAACGTGGATATCGACACCATGCCCGTGATGCTCAAAACCGTCAACGGCATTGCCCAAGCGCATGCCGACAAGACGATTGTCCTTGTGGGCTGTGGCGATAACTATGTCGCTCTCGTGGCTCAAGCCAAGGATGCTCATGAGCTGGCGGATAACATCGTCGCTCCCTACGCGCCCTACAGCATGCTCGAGCAGTGCCAGAAGAAGGAGATCTTCTACGAGCTGTGCGAGAAGCATGGCGTGCCCTATCCGCACACGTTTACCTTTACCAAGACGATGCTCAATGCCCAGGGTGAGGCGCCTGCCGAAGTGCTCGACCAGATCGATTTTCCTTACCCGATGATTCTGAAGCCTTCTGACGGCATCATGTGGTGGCAGCACGAGTTCGAGGGCCAGAAGAAGGCCTATGAGATTGCCGACCGCGCCGAGCTGGAACAGGTCATTCGCGATTCGTATGCCAGCGGCTACACCGACGACCTGATCTTGCAGGATCGCGTGCCCGGCAACGACGAGTACATGCGCGTGCTCACCAGTTATTCCGACCGCAACGGCAAGGTGCGCATGATGTGCCTGGGTCACGTGCTGCTCGAGGAGCATCAGCCCCACGGTGTCGGCAACCATGCCTGTATCATTACCGAGCCCAACGACGAGCTCATGGGCGGCGTGCGCAAGTTGCTCGAGGACCTTCACTTTGTGGGCTATTCCAACTTTGACGTTAAGTACGACGAGCGCGACGGCTCGTTTAAGTTCTTCGATTTCAACACGCGCCAGGGCCGCAGTAACTACTACGTCACTAACAGTGGCTTTAACGTTGCCAAGTATGTGGTGGACGAGTATGTGTTCAACCGTCCATTTGAGCCGGAGTTTGTGACGGCTCAGGACGAGGCCCTGTGGATGGTCGTCCCCATGGGCGTCGTCGACAAGTACGTCAAGGATCCCGAGCTGCGCGCTAAGGTGCATCGCCTGGACAAGGAAGGCAAGGGCGCCGACCCTTCGTTTATGAAGGGCGACTTTGTCTTTAACCGCTGGCTGCGCATGTGGCACACCAAGCTGCGCCACTTTAAGCTGTTCAAGACGTATTACAAGTAGATGAGCGCGGCGCCCGTCCGGTTTGCATCGGGCGGGCGCGGGTATGATACGCGCAATTGCGCAAGCGTCACCAAGGAGGCGGCGATGGAAAAGCTGGGAGTTATCGGCGGCATGGGCGCCGAGGCCACGTCGTATTACTACGACCAGGTGGTGCGTCATACGGCTGCTGCCTGCGATCAGGAACATATCGACATGGTGGTGCTCTCCAAGTCGACCATGCCCGACCGCACGCTGGCCATTAAGACCGGCGAGCATGCCAAGCTGCTGGCGACCATGAAAGAGTGTGCCCAGGCACTCGAGTCGCTGGGCTGTGCGCACATTGCTATTCCCTGCAACACGTCACACTACTTCTACGACCAGATCCAGTCGTTTACGAAGGTGCCGATTATCCACATGCCGCGTGAGTCGGTGCGCTATGCTCTGGCCGGTGCGGTGATGGGGGAGTGCGAGTTCGACCCCAACCTGAGTATGCCGGCCGAGCCGGTGCACAAGATTGGCATCATGGGCACCGATGGCACCGTGGGCGCGGGCGTCTACGGCCGCGAATGTAAGGCTGCGGGTGTTGAGGTCGTCTATCCCAGCGAGAAACGTCAGAACGATGTGATGTCGCTTATCTACGATGATGTGAAGGCCGGACGTGAGCCCGATATGGATAAGTTCGACCGCGTGATGTGGGAGTTCGCCCGTAGCGGCTGCGACCGCGTCATTCTGGCCTGCACCGAGCTATCGGTGCTGCAGAAGTACCGAGAGATGCCCGAGATCACCCTCGACGCCATGGACGTCCTGGTGCGTGAATCCATCATCCGTAGCGGCGCTCCCTACCGCCTCTAGCTTCCGACCCGCCAAAAAGGGACAGGTTTATTTTGGTAGGTTTTATCTGGTGAAACAGTAAAGGCCCCGGCTCGTTTGGTGCGAGCCGAGGCCTTTTGCGTTGGGCGGTTGCTGTCGGTGGTGAACTAGAACAGGAAGCCGATGGCGATGAGGGCGATGCTGACGATGAGCACGGCGATGTCCAGGCCCTTGATGGGGTAGCGCTTGTACGAGCTGGTGCGCGTACGCAGATAGAAGCCGCGCTGTTCTGCCGCCAAGGCTGTGGCATCGGTCTTGCCCACGCTCGAGATGAGCAGTGGCACACACAGTGGCAGCATGAGCTTAAGCTTCTTGATGGGGTTCTTGGTGTCGTACTCGACGCCGCGTGCGGTCTGCGCCTCCATGATGGCGTTCATCTCCTGACCAAACACCGGCACAAAGCGCAGCGCCGTGGTAAAGGTGAAGGCATAGCGATACGGCACGTGCAGCACCTCGACGCAGGCGTTGGCAAGGTCGTTGAGCTTGGTCACCATGAGCATGAGGATGAGCGGTAACGCCACACCCAGCAGGCGCAGGCAGGCCTTCGATCCTGTGATGAGGCCCGTGTCGGTGATAAAGCCCCACACCACGTTGCCATCGCGCATAAAGGCCAGCTGGAGCACCAGCATGATAAGCGCGAGCGGAATCAGCAACTTGAGCAGCGAGAACAGACGGTCGACGACGCCGGCATAGGCACCCAGCGCAAGGGTGAGTGCCAAAAAGCCCAGCAGCGCCACGTAGGCGTCGGACAAGAAGATGCCGACGATGATGGCGGCGGCGAGGCCCAGTTTGACGACGGGATTCAGGCGATGCAGCAGCGTATCGCCCGGCATGTAGTCGATGACGTTAACCACGGTGGACCATCTCCTTGGTAATTCGAACGACATCGGTGACTTCGCTCACCTGCGCAAAAGCGGGCGAGACGGAAGATGCCAGACGGCGCGAGAGTTCAATAACCTGGGGAGGCTCCACGTAGGCACGCCGCATGAGATCGATGTTCGAGAATAGCTCGTGCGTGCGGCCGCGGTCGAGGATGCGACCGTCGGCCATTACCACAATGCGCTCGGCAAAATCCGAGACGACTTCCATATCGTGGCAGACCATGATTACGGCGCAGCCACGCTCGGCCATGGTGCGCACCGTTTCCATGACGGTCATGCACTCGCGGTAATCAAGGCCGCTCGTGGGCTCGTCGAGCACGACGATCTTGGGCTCAACCACTACGACGGAGGCAAGCGCCACCATTTGTCGCTGGCCGCGCGAGAGCGAGAAGGGCGCCTCGTCGGCCGGCAAGCCAAAGCGGTCGATGACGAGTTGAGCACGACGCAGAGCCTCGGCACGGTCCATGCCGCCAAGCTCCAAGCCAAAGGCGACCTCGTCGAGCACGGTGTCCTTGCAGATCTGGCGGTCGGGGTTTTGGAAGAGGGTCGCGACCTCGCGGGCGATACGGCTCGTGGGAACGGCTGCGGTATCCAGTCCCGTGACGCGCACGCTGCCCGAGGCGGGCTTAAGCAGGCCTGTGAGCAGCTTGGTGAGCGTGGTCTTGCCGGCACCGTTCTGGCCGACGATGCCCACGAGCTCGCCAGGATAGAGCGTCAGGCTAAGGTCGTGTACGGCGGCGCCGCCATTGGGATAGGCAAACTCAACATGGTCGAAGGTGAGTACGGGTTCGGCGTCCTTGGCATGAGGACGCAACGACGGTGCATGCGGGGAACCGGTGGGCGCCTGGGCTTCGATGGCTGCGTGTGCGGGGTCGACGATGCCCGAAATCAGGCGTTCGGCCTCATCGACATCCAAGCAAGGGGTACCGCTTACCAGACCATCGGCCTCGAGGCTATTGAAGATACGCGTGACGCGAGGGCAGTCGACGCCGATGGCACGGAGCTCGTCGGTATGTGCGAAGACCTCGTGTGGCTCGCCCTGCAGCGCGATTTCGCCATGGTTGAGCACGAGCACGCGGTTGCAGTACTCCGAGAGCAGGGCGACCTTTTGCTCAACGACGACGATGGTGATTCCAAGTGCGCGGTTTGCCTCACGCAGCGTCTCGAAGACCAACGTGGAGCTGGCGGGGTCGAGTGCCGCGGTGGGCTCGTCGAGAACCAAGACGCGCGGGCGCATGGCGAGGATGGCGGCGATGGCTACCTTTTGCTTCTGTCCGCCCGAGAGGGTTGCGATCTCGCGGTCGCGCAGGTCGCTGATGCCGACGGTCTCGAGCGTTTCGCTCACGCGCTGCTCGATCTGGTCGTGGGGAACGCCAAAGTTCTCGAGGCCAAAGAGCATCTCGTCCTCGACGACCGAAGCGACCATCTGCGTGTCGATATCCTGCAGCACACTGCCGACGATTTGCGACACGTCGGTGAGCGAGACTTCGCAGGTGTCGTGGCCGTCGACCATGACGGACCCAAAGAACGTGCCGGTGTAGTGGTGGGGCACGGCGCCCGACAGACAGGCGGCAAGCGTGGACTTGCCGGCGCCCGAGGGCCCGATGATGCCGATGAAATCTCCCTTGTTCACGCTGAGCGAGATGTGGCTGAGCGCCTGCTCGGTCTGCGTGCCATAGGAGAACGAGACATCGTCGACGTTGATGATCGTTTCCATGGATACCTTTCATAGTCATTGGGGACGTTCTTTAATGACTAGTCGTTTAAGAACGTCCCCAAAAGCTAGCCGTTTGGGACAGTCTTTACCGATGGGGCACTGTGGGTTAGTTGAGCTTCAGGGCCTTCTGGATGGGCAGATAGAGGGCGCCGACCAGAAGGGCGTTAAAGACGGCGGTCATGGCGACGACG
>CABUXL010000001.1 GCA_902495525.1 uncultured Collinsella sp. | reverse complement strand
GGGGGAGCCAGTCCCCTGGCTCGCCCGCTTTCAATCATGTAAATCGCCGTATCTACTCTGCAGACGAAGATCCACCATCAACGATTGCCTGCTCGGACTCAGGAATCCCATCGGCACCCGTACTCTGTTCTTGCTCCACCTCTTCGCTGATTGCGGAGGCGGGGGTCGAGCCCTTTGCACCCACGATGTAGGCAGCCCCAAATCCTAACGCAATGGCAATCAAGGTCAAAATCACGTAGACAGGCCAATGGCGCTTAATATACGAAAACACGTTGACTCCTTAGAGCTCCGTCTACGAACGGCGGATAACCTCGGTCACGACCTCGGATACCGTGGCGATGTTCGTCGGGTTGACATTGTGGGGCAGGTCGTCCTCGGTACGAGCGCAAGCCAGACGCGTGGCGTCCACGCCGGCGATGGTGAGGGCTCGGCGGCTCGCCTCGAGCGCGGCATAGGCATCGGTCTTGGCATAGGGCATCTCGAGCGCGCCACAATCGACATGGAACGACTTGCACACCTTGCTGACCAGGTTCATGATGCGGCGATCGCCCTTGAGCAGCTGCTGTTCGCCCTCGACCGTCACCACCGAAAGCCTACCGGCGCCGACGGATTCAAGATTGATGAAGAATACGCCACGGAGCTTGTCGCGATGCGATGCCAAGAAGGCCTTCATACCGGCGCCATCACAATCCGAGGCGCCCGTTGCCACAAACCAGATATCGTGACCGAGCAGCTCATCATCGCCCATAGAGGCGACAGCCGAGAGCATATCTTCGGAAGAAGCGCCGTCGGAAGACGTAGCGCCGCCCTTCCAGCCATCGTTATCGTCCTCGAAGTTATCCCACGAACCGATACCGCGACCGGACTTCTTGGCATCGTAATCGTCTTCGACGCCCAGCCAGTCGCTCATGCTATCCTGCTCGTTTTTCTTTTTACGACCGAACAGGCCACCCAGGCCGCGCTTACGAGACTTGGGTGCCGCCGGGGCGGGAGCCGAAATGGTCTCGATCGGCTGAGCGCCCGACGCAACGGGCATGGGAGGCACAACGGGTGCCGATGTGGGTTCGGGACCCTGGGCGGTAGCAAAGGGGTCGTTGACCTGGGCAGAGGGATCGGGAAGGTCGAACAGCGACGTGCGAGACGCAACGTTTGCCTGCTTCATAGACGGCAGCGACGGATCGGGGACCGAAGCCAGCGGAGACGAGGAAGGTGCAGGCGACGGTGCCGACGCCGGATCGGGAACATTCATCTGCGGACGCGGCGATGCCTGGGAGGAAATCTGGGCCATAAGGGAATCGACCGTTTCGTCCTGGGTGGGAGCGACATTGGCAACCGTGGCACCGGAACCACTCGGAGTCGGCATGGTGAAAATCTGCGTGGAGTAAGGCCTCGACTCATTTGTCTCGGGAGCCTCGGAAACCGCAGGCACTTCCTCCTGCTCGGCCTCGGTCGAATCATCTTGCTTGGCTGCCGCGTATTGCTCTTCGTCAGAGTTGGCCTCGACGGGCTCGTCCTCGGCGGCATCTTGGATTTCGGCAGCATCAATAGGCTCGTCATCGTCCACCGCGTCGCCCTGCTCATCGGAAACAGGAAGGGGCTCGGCAATCGCGGTGCCCTGCTTTTCAAACGTTATCGTGGAATCGAACTGCGCGGCGTCAAACGACATGGTGCTATCGACGTGTTGCTGAGCCTCGAAAGACGTTGTTGCCTCAACAACATCCGCGGACGTCGGTTGCTGGGACTCAAAGGACGTCGTAGCTTCGGCAGCGTCGACGGGCCCGGACTGCATAGCCTCGTTCTGCTCGAACTCTTGCGCCGCGCGCTCACGTGCCGCCTCGGCTGCCTGCTGCTGAGCGATAGCCTCCTGCTCGGCAGCCTCGCGTGCGGCAGCGCGCTTCTCCTCGAAATCGTCGACAAATTTCCTGCCCTTTGCAAGCGCACCCTTAAAGAAGCTGGAAGCGCTGGCGCCAATCGAAGAGAACGCGGATGCAATATCGGCATGGGGCGTTGCCGCGGGAATCTCGGCAGAGAAATCAGTATCGCTCTCGTAAGACACGCGCCTCGGCTGTTCAACGTAATCGTCGTCAGACTCGTCCGCAACGTCTTGCGCCGGCGCGGCGGGAGCCAAAATGTCCAGTCCTGCCGCGGAATCGATCGCAGACACCGCCTCGGGCTCGGCAGCGGTAACCGCGGCAGGCTCATCATCCACGGTGGCAACGGGCGCAGGCGCCGTCACGACGGAGGCAGGCTCGGGCTCAGACGTCGGCTCCTCGCCCTCCTCGTAATCGAGCGTGCAGGACTCGGGAAGCATTCCGAGCGCACGGATGGCATCCGAACCAAAGCGGATGTTGCCGGCGGCGTTGCGATAGAGCTTGGACTCGGCCGCGGCAGGCTCCTCAGCCGGCACGGCAGCGGGAACCTCGTCATTGAGCTCTTCGGCCTGGACAGCCTGATTCTGGTCCTCGGGCACGATGGCGCCAATCAGCGTCTCGTCGGCAGACGCACCCTCAAAGCCCTCGATCTGCTCGTCAAAAGCCTCGCCCTGTTCGGGCTCGGTTTGAGCGTCGGGAGCAATCGGCTGACCGAACTCGTCCTCGGCGTAGGTAGGCTCTTCGTACTCGATGGTGTTGCCGTAGTCGTTTTGCTGCTGGGCCGCGGCATACTCCGCCGCCGCGCGCGCCATTTCCTCGGCACGACGTTTCTGCTCCCCAAAATAGGTATCGAACGGAACATCGTCGGGAAACTCGTTCTCGCCCTGGAAGGGAGCAACGTTGTCCATAACGCCGAGCATAGCGGCGACAGAAGACTTGTTGCACACCGCGCCGGACGTATAGGGAAGAATGTGGCGGTTAGAGATGATGTTTGCCGCGTTGGCAAGTGCAACGAGGGAAGCGAGGATCGCGACAATCCACAGCAGAACCTTGAGCGCGCCGGGGAGCGGCAGGATACGCAGGATGGCAACGGCAGCAGGGGCAACCGTGGCAACGGGCAACAGCTTGGCGATGAGCGCACGATACGAAGCATAGGGCTCGCGGGCGAGCAGCTCAGCACGGGGAGAGTCGTAGTGTGCGACAACGACCACCGGGCGGTTGCGCGGAGACGCGAGCGGGCCCGAGGCCTTGTGGTAGGCGATGACATTTTGGCTCACGCCCGTCTTGCCCAGGCGCGAAACCACGGGGTGGCCCGTGCGCTCGAGCACGTAAAGAACGGCGCCGACAATGGCCAGCAAGGTGCCGACCAAGCCGATACCGCCGCCGATGCCCATCAGCAGGGCGCCGGCAAACGCAAGAATACCGGTAACGGCAAATGCCAATCTACTGGGCGCCGGGGCATTGAACTCCTGAACCTCGGGGTCAAAGCCGTGGTTGCGGAAGATCTGAGCGATATCCTCGGCAGCCAAGCGCTCTTCTTCGCTGCATGCCGGCGTAATGCCGGTGTTCTGCAGCAGGTGGTTAATATAGTTCTGGGTGTTCGCCATGTGCGCTCCACATCCATAATCCGACAAATAGGCCCAATGCATGCACATTAGAACCGTATATAGTCGAAAGTATACCCCGAGCGAGCGCAAACGACCGAATTCGGGCCATCTTAACGCCTCGAGCGGACAAGGATATAGCCTAATCTCCATATCGGACTAAAATCATGGCAGCAAACCACCTTCTCATGCGAGGACTCTATGACGGCAAGCGACGCGACCGCAACAATTAAAAAGGGGAATTCGGAGCCCGGTTTCGATAAAACGGCTCAGCGCATCCTCAATCTTTTCTTTGTGCTCAACAGCTCCCCCGAACCGCTGACGACCGAGCAGATTGTCTTGGATTCTGACCTGGGATATGGCTCGGGCAACATCGACTCGGATAAGCGCAAGTTTCGGCGCGATCGTGACAAACTGCTCGAGCGTGGCATCTTAATCAAGGAGGTTCGCCCCGCCGGTGCGCAGGAGACCGAGGAAAGCTCGTGGACAATCGACCGCGAGCACACGTTTGCTGCAGGCGGCCTCATCACCGCAGACGACGCCGATATCCTGCTCAACGCCATCGACCAGACACTAGCGGCCGGCTCATCCACTTTTGCCGCACCGCTTGCCGATATTCGCTCCAAGATTGCCTACCTCACCGGTAGGACGACGGTAGACGAGGCGCCGATCAGCCGCTCTCCCACCGTCGATGCGGTTTGGAGCGCCTTTGCCGAGCGTTGTGCGCTGCGATTTTTATATCAGAACGGACGCGGCGAGCAGAAAGAACGTACCGTCTGCGTCTACGGCATGTTCGAGCGCGAGGGCGTGGCGTACTTCTGCGGCCTCGACAACGTCACCGACGACATCAGGACATTCCGCTGCGACCGTATCGTACGCGCTTGGCGTCCTTCGAAGGCCTACGTCATCCCCGCGAACTTCAATCTCAACGACTATCTGTTCTTTGAATTCGATTTTGCCGACCGACCGCCCGTTGCAGCCACGTTCTCGTTCGCCCCTCAGACGCAGATCGATATGATCAACGGCCTCACGCGCGGGCGAGGTGAGCTCGCACACACCGATGTGGGATGGACCTGGACCGTTGACGTGCGCGATCTTGAAGCCGCCGCCTCATTTTGCATGGCCCACGCCATGGACGGCATGAGGCCCATGGCCCCCAAATCGCTCAAGCAGGCGTGGAACCACCTCATCGAAAGGACGGTGCACGAGTATGCCCGTGCGTAAACTCACCAGCGAGCAGAGACTCTCGCGCGCCATCGACATCATGGAAGCCCTCTACGCCGCCGGCGAGAGCGGCATGACACGAACCGAGATTTGCAGTCGCTTTGACATCACGGGGGTGTCGCTCGACGAGATTCTCGAGATCGTCTCGACGCTCGCGGACCGAGAATCGGGCGCACGCATCATCTGCGAATGCCGCGGCGAGCGTGTGGTCCTCACCGGTGACGCCGGTCGTGTGCTACCGCTGCGCCTGAGTGCCGCCGAGGGCGCTGTGCTCAACCATGAACTTGAATCGTTGGGGATCGAGCCCCAGGCGGCGGCTCGGATTCGACATGCTCTTCTACCCGAAGAGCTCGGCTATAACCAGCGCGTCTTTGACACCGTCAACCACGGGTCGCACTGGCAGCAGCTGAGCTGCGCCATTCAGGACGGCGTTCGCTGCCGCATCTCGTATCGCTCGATGGACGATGCACGGCCACGTGAGCGTCTGGTCGACCCCTTGCGCATTACGGCAAACGGCGACCAAACATACCTGATTGCCTGGGACATCGCGGTCGATGAGCAGCGCACCTATCGCATGGATAAAATCGAGGGACTCGCCTTGACGGAAGACTCCGTCGTGCCTCATGCACCGGACGTCACATCCCTCCACGATTCCCTTGCTCGGACGCAGCGTAGCGCAAAGCTCTTGATGCCATTCGATATGGCGGAGTATCTGGACTGGGCCGGCATCACCCTAATCGAGCGCAGCGGGGCAGACATGGCAACGGTAACCGTGCATTACGGCTCCGAGCGTTGGCTACTGAGCCAGATAATCGCAGCGGGCGGAGCCATCCGCATCTTGGATGACCCCGCCCTGTCAAAGCGTCTGTGCGATATGGCAAAAACCCTCGTCTGTCCGCTTTAGCGCCGCCGCTCGTGGCGTGCGCGCCACAGTTGCAGATAGTGCCCGATCTGCGCCGATTCGATGCGCTGGTAGGAGCTCGTGGGCAGCGACGTTAAGAACTTCTTTCCGTAGCCCTTCGTCACCAGGCGCGGGTCGGCCAGAATCAGCACGCCGCAATCGGTCGACGAGCGGATAAGGCGGCCGGCCGCCTGCTTGACCTCGAGCACCGCCTCGGGCAGCGAATAGCGCGCCCAAGCGCGGTCTTCGCGCAGGTTGCGCTCGCACGAGAGCGGGTCCGTAGGGCTCGAGAACGGCAGTTTGGGAATGATGACGCAGCGCAGCGTCTCGCCGCTGGCGTCGAATCCCTCCCAAAAGGCCTTAAGAGCAAAAAGCGACGAGGTCGGCTCGTTGATAAACCGGTCGCGCAGGCGACGAGGAGATGAGTTGCGCTGCTGGCAGTTGAGCTCCAGGCCCGCACGGGCCATCTTGGGCTCAACGCGGGCGTACAGGTCTTCCATGTCGCGCCGATTGGTGAACAGTGTGAGCACCGATCCGCCCATGGCAAGATGGGCGTCGACCAGCACGCGCTCGAGCGCCGTAAGATAGCTCTCACGATCGCGCGGATCGGGGATATCGCCCGCAACGACTACAGCCATGTTCGAATCGAAGTCGTAGCTCGAGTCCAAGTGCAACGATGAGGATGTTGAAGCACCGATGCGATCGAGGCCGACCGCGTGGTTAAAGTGTTCAAAGCTTTTGGACACCGTCATGGTCGCCGAGGCAAAGATAGCCGTGTGAACCTCGGGCAGCCACTCGGTTGCCAAGGCCTCGCCAATGTCGATGCGCTCTGCGGTCATTGACTCTCCGCCGGCGCGCAACCTGCGATTGACCTGCAGCGAATACACGTAGTGTTCATCGGTGCCATCAATGATGAGTTTGAGGTTCTCGGCCAGCTCGTGCAGGCGGCGCGAGATATCACCCAGGTCGACAACAACCTCGGGCTTGTCGGCGGCGACGGCTTGCACCAGCGCGTCGACGCTCTTGTCAGCTCGTTCCAATGCATCGATGGCAGCGTAGGCCGACGGTAAGAAATCATGCCAGTCGTCAGATTCGCGCAGCTCGGGGCCAATCCATAGATTGGCATTGTCATAACCCCCACGGGCACGGCGGCCGAGCTCGCGAACGCCATCGAACACGTCGGCGATTGCCGTGCTCGCGCGCGCAACCGTCGACGTCGCCTTGGCAGTAAGGCCCAGATAGAGCGTAGAGCCCTCGGAGGTTGCCAAATCACGGGAAACCTGGCTTAGCGCACCGGTGCTCGAGCCACCCAGGCGCTCAAACAGAACGCGTGATTCGTCCGCCGACACCACGCGCGCCCACTGACGGCGCGCCTCGCGCTCGATAGAATGGGCCTCGTCGATTACCCAATGACGAATCGGAGGCAAAATCCTGCCCTCGGCCGCAACATTGCGGAACAGCAGGGAATGGTTGGTGACCACCACATCGGCATGCGCCGCACGACGGCGAGCGCCGTGGACCAAACATTTATCAGGGAAAAACGGGCAGAGGCGACGAGCACACTCGCGCGAGGCCGTCGTAAAGTCGGGGCGGTTGACGCTGCGCCACCGAATGCCAAGTGAGTCGAGGTCGCCATCGGCTGATTGGCAAACGTACGCCATAATGACCGCGACCGCCGTGAGCGTGTCCGCCGGATCGCGCTTGGTGGTAATCTCGACCTGGCCGCGGCTCATGCGCTCAAGCTTGCGCAGGCACGGATAGTGGTCATACCCCTTGAGAGCGCAAAATGACAGACCACCTTCCAGTTGCTCGGCAAGTTTTGGAAGCTCATGGTACATGAGCTGGTCGGCTAGATTGTTCGATTTGGTCGCAATACCAACCGTGATGTTGTTACGGCGCGCTGCCTCGGCAAAAGGCACCAGATAGGCCATCGATTTGCCGACGCCTGTGCCCGCCTCAATTACACGATGAGTGCCCGTGACCAGCGCATCGCGGACCTCGAGCGCCATCGCGATCTGCTCATCACGCGGCTCGTAGGTGGGATACATGCGATTGACCAGGCCACCTGGCGCATAGTCTGCCTCAATCTCCTCACGACTCGGCATCTTGAGGACCGGCAGTTCGTCGGCGTCCACCCGATCGTCGGCGCGATCGGCCTTGAGGACGTCAGCACGAGCGGCGCTGAGAGAGAAGATAGAACCAGGGTTCTGCCCTGCCAAGAATGAGAAGATAGGACGATAGGACCAAGGCACGTCCGGATGCATGTCGTCTAGGCGCGCCATGAGGCCCTGGGGCAAGTCGGTGAGCGCCACGAGCAACACGCGCCATACGCCACACAGGGCGTCGACGTCGGCATTGGCACGGTGCGATACCGAGTCGCAGCCAAACAGATCGGCCATAAAAGACAGCTTGTGCGAGGCCAGGCGCGGAAGCGCGATGCGCGACAGCGCCAGCGAATCGATCCAAATATCGCTCACGTTGACGCCGCCTTTGACCGACTCGATAAACGAGCGGTCGAACGTGGCGTTATGTGCGATCACCGGGCAACCACCGACAAAATCGGCGAGAGCGGCGACGGCCTCAACCGCCGACGGGGCATCTGCCACATCGGCATTTGTAATGCTCGTGAGCTCGGTAATCTCGGCGGGAATCAGCTGCTTGGGATGCACGAAGGTATCGAAGCGGTCGATGACCTCGCGGCCCGAAAGACGGGCCGCCGAGATCTCGATCAGCTCGTTGTCCCGCACCGAAAGACCCGTGGTCTCGGTATCGAGGACAATCACATCTTCCTCGATAAGGCCGAAGGACTGCGTTTTGGCGCGGTCGGCAAGCGTGGCATAGGAGTCGATGACAAACTGCGGCGTTCCTGACGAAACCGCGTCCTCGATTAGCATGCAATGCCCGCTCGACGAAGGCCCATACGGATCAGGCTGTCACAGACCTGCGGGAACGTCATGTCGTCGGTGTGGCGGATCTCATCCGGATACAGCGACGTATCGGTCATGCCGGGAATGGTATTGGTCTCGAGGATAACGGGGCCGTCCTCGCTCACAATAAAGTCGCTGCGCGAGATACCCAGGCAACCGAGGGCCTTGTGAGCGGCACAGGCAAGTTCCTGAGCGCGAGCGTAATTCTCGGGTGAAATCTGTGCCGGAATGCGATGGATATCCGTAGGGTCGACATACTTCACGTCCAGATCGTAGAACTCGCAGTCCTCGGGCTTACGAATCTCGACAATCGGCAGGGCGCGCACGTCATCTTCGCCGTATACGCCGACGGTGATCTCGGTACCCTCGATGCACTTCTCGACCAGCACTTTGTCGCCGTACTCAAACGCCTTGGCGATTGCCGCGGGCAGCTCGGAGGGCTCATGGACCAGGGAAATGCCATAGCTGGAACCGTTGACGGCCGGCTTCACAAAGCAGCGCTCGCCACAAACCTCGACGATATGATCGATATCGACTTCATCGCCCACCTCGAGCGCAAGGCCGGGGGCAATGGGAATGCCTGCCTTGGCGTATAGGAGCTTAGAGACCTCCTTGTCGGCACCGCAGGCGCTGGCAAGTACGCCCGAGGCCGTGTAGGGGATACCCAGGGTCTCCATGGCACCCTGCATGGCGCCATCCTCACCGCCGGCGCCGTGCATGGCGATAAATGCCACATCGAATCCGCCGGTCGCCATGGTTACCATAAAGTCATCAGCGGCCGTGTCAAGCAGCTCCACCGAGGTGTAGCCGGCTTCCTTCAGTGCCACCACAACGTTCTTTCCCGAATCGAGCGAGATCTCGCGCTCGGCGGAATGACCGCCCGCCAAGACCGCTACGTGCATGTTCTCTAGGCTTTTACCCGGCATGGGCAGACTCCTCCTCTATAATTTCTGCAGCTGATACCATATTGTAGCGATACCCTCTACGTTTCCCCAAAATCGAAAGGCTTCCATGAATCCCAGGACTAAATCTCAGGACATTCGCGACTTGAGCCAAAACGATATTCGCGAGCTCGTGGCCGAACTTGGCCAGCCCGCCTTCCGCGCGAAGCAGCTCATCGAATGGGTCTTTGAGAAGAACGTTTGTTCGTTTGACGATATGACCAACCTCCCCAAGGCTTTCCGTGAGCAGCTTAAAGAGGCTTTTGCCTTTGATACGCCGACTGAACTCACCAAGCAGGTTTCCAAAGATGGCTCGCGCAAGTATCTGCTCGAGTACCACGATGGCATTTCCGTCGAGACTGTCGGCATGCCCCGTCGTAACAAGCTTTCCGTCTGCGTTTCCACCCAGGCAGGCTGCGGCATGGGCTGCGCCTTTTGCGCCACCGGTCTCAACGGCCTCAAGCGCTCTCTGACCGCTCAAGAGATCGTCGACCAGGTGCTTCATGTATCCAACGACTTTGGCGAGCGTGCCACAAGCGTTGTCTTCATGGGCCAGGGCGAGCCGTTTGCCAACTACGACGAGGTTCTCAAGGCACTGCGTATCCTCAACGACCCCGATGGCATCGGTATCGGCGCTCGTCACCTCACCGTCTCTACCAGCGGCGTTATTCCCGGTATTCGCAAATTTGCCGATATCCCCGAGCAGTTCACTCTTGCCGTTTCCCTGCATTCCGCCATCCAGTCGACGCGCAATAAGCTCATGCCCGGTGTTAAGAAGTACACGCTGCTTCGCCTTCACGAAGCACTTCAGCTCTACACCGAGAAGACTGGCCGCCGCCCGACCTATGAGTATGCCATGATCGAAGGCGTCAACGATACAAATCCCGAGATGCAGGCACTCTGCGACTTCTGCGAGGGAACGCTGTGCCACGTTAACCTGATTCAGCTTAACGACATCGAGGGCAGCCCGCTCAAGCCGTCGCCGATTCATAAGGTTGAGGATCTTCAGCGTCGTCTTGAGTCCCGTGGCATCGAGACCACGATTCGTAACTCCCGTGGTAACGATATTGACGCTGCTTGCGGACAGCTGAAACAGCGCTTCAAAGTTCAGAAGAACGCATAGGGGAGTCGCACTCCAAAACGTTTCATGTGAAACATCGAACGGCCCCGGTTGCAGGATATGCAACCGGGGCCGTTTCATTTATTGACCTCAATTTTGGACCAGCTGCTACCTTTCCCATTTTTTACTGACAAAATAAGGGGCCCTTGTCTCATGAATCAGACAAGGGCCCCTCAAAAAATGCAGGGTAATTGTTAGGTACCTAATAGCCTACATTTTCCCATTGGTTGCTAACCCAACCTTGATTAATCTTAGGATTTTTCGTTACCTGAGCAGTGCGCATGGCAACATCTTCTGTCATAACATCCATTTTCTTCTTGGATGTATCAACGATATCTTGCGCGCCACGAAGCAAACGACCTCGAAGTTCATCGTCTGTCGCGATCTTATAGCCAGCAAAGGCACTAGCCGCGACAGTCGTCACCAATGCAATCGCAGTAAAAATCTTATTCCTCATCTTGGCCTCCTTGATCAAACTGAATCATTTCACCAAGAATACGAGAGAGCTCTTCCTCGTCTTTAAACTCAATCTCAATCTTATTCTTTCCACGCGAGCTCTTCACACGCACGTTGGTATTAAATACCCGACGAAGTACACGCGCAGCCTTTTTAAAAGACTGAGGCGTTGCAGGCCGCGGCGTCTTAGGTGTCTCTCCGGCAGAAAACAATGGAGCAAGATTTTCTGTCGCTCTTACGGAAAGGCCCTCCGCAACAACCTTCTCTGCAAGTCGAATTCGAGCATCCTCATAGGGAACTGCAAGAATCGCACGTGCGTGACCAGCAGTAAGTTTACCCTCAAAAATCATCTGCTGAACTACTTCGGGGAGATCGAGAAGGCGCAGTGAGTTTGTAATTGCAGAGCGTGACTTGCTTACGGCCTTCGACAATGCCTCCTGGGTCATACCGCTAGCATCGATGAGCTGGCGATAGCCCTTAGCCTCTTCGACGGGATTCAGATCAGAACGCTGAAGGTTTTCGATAAGAGCAAGAGCCAGCATCTCTTCATCATTAACATCTTTAATGATGACAGGCAGTTCCTCAAGACCAGCAAGCTTTGACGCCTGGTAACGACGCTCACCAGCGATGATCTCATAGCCGTTTCCATGCTTGCGAACCAAGAGCGGCTGCAAAACGCCATGTTCTTGGATTGACTCGCTCAACTCGCGAAGTTCAGTTTCATTAAAGTGAATTCGCGGTTGATTAGGGTTGGGAACGATATCCTCAATAGGTAGTTTTGTTTCAGATGCGGCATTTGAAGCAGATGCAGCAGTACCACCGGTCTCATACTCAGCCTCTGAGACCAAAGCATTGAGTCCACGCCCCAATCCGCCACGTTTTTTTGCACTAGGCACGCTTGATCACCTCTTTTGCAAGGTTCATATACGCTTTTGCACCCTTGTTTTGAGGTGCATAGGTAATTACCGGTTCTCCAAAAGACGGAGCTTCAGAGATTTTAACCGTACGGGGAATCAGCGTCTTAAACGCCTTATCACCAAAGTACGATTGAACTTCCTCAACAACCTGATTCGACAAAGAAGTACGTGAGTCATACATGGTCATAAGCACGCCATAGGTGTCTAAGCCCTTGTTCAGACGTGATTTGACCATCTTCATTGACTCAAGCAGCTTCGTAACGCCCTCGAGTGCGTAATACTCACACTGGATTGGAATCAAAACGCTATCTGCTGCGGTCAAGGCATTGATAGTAAGCAGGCCGAGCGAAGGAGGACAGTCAATGAAAATAAAATCGAACTCGTCCTGAATCGGCTCAAGCAAATCTTTGAGGCGGGTTTCACGAGCAATTGCGCTTACTAGCTCAATTTCGGCACCTGCAAGCTGAATCGTAGCTGGAATTACGAATACCTTTTTGCAATTTGTATCAAGAACAAGCGATTCTGCCGGCACATCATTCAACAATGCATCATAGATGCAGTGATCAAGGTCTTCTTTTTCAATTCCAAATCCACTGGTGCTGTTTCCCTGTGGATCAAAATCGACAATCAGTGTCTTACGACCCTGCTCACCCAGTGCTGCTGCAAGGTTTACAGCCGTTGTTGACTTACCGACGCCGCCTTTTTGATTGATGATTGCAATGATACGCGTGTCTTTTGCGCTCTTAGAACGCTTAACGTCGCGAAATCCCACGGTCCCTCCTGGTGTGTATTAAAGCTGTCAGACGGAGGATGTTTCACGTGAAACATTCCGATTCGATATCAACCGCCATGTTTCACGTGAAACACTGCAAGTTGTTAGTAACCATTATGTTTCACGTGAAACATCTAGGCAAGCGGATTCTTCTTTGCCATGCCATTTGCACGAGGCAATGAAACGGATGCTGGATGACTCTTCTTAAGAACAATAAACTCCCTGTGGCCCAAGCCCTCAGGCAAATCGATTGCGTCATTCAGAAGCAAAGTGAAGCCGCAAATCTTAGCTGCTGACATGCCGGAAGCAAGCTCCTCATCCGAAGGATTACCCTTGGTGATAACAAATAGCCCTCCGTCTTTGAGGAACGGAGCCGCATACTCAACAAGAATCGGTAGAGGAGCCAGTGCACGGGCGGTTACGACAGAGAACTGCTTCTTATGGCTGCAAGCATATTCTTCAAGGCGATCATGAACCGCATGAGCATGTTTCAATCCAAGAGCATGGACAAAAGAATTGACAGCATCAACCTTCTTACCAACAGAGTCAATATAAGTAGCTTTACGATGCGTGGTTATGGTTAACGGAATACCAGGGAAGCCCGCACCTGTTCCCATATCGAGCAAAGCTCCCTCAGGAGCCTTATTGATATAAGGGAGCAAAACAAGAGAGTCGAGGATATGAAGTACCGCAGCATCTTCTATGTTAAGAATACGGGTGAGATTGGTTGTCTTATTTTTTTCCAGAACCAAATCCAAATGCTGAATACATTTCCTCAGCTCAGTATCAGTTACGCTCAAGGAATACTCTTTGCAATAGGAAGTTAGACGAGTCAACATCTCGTCTACTTGCTGATCAGTAAGTACTAACAACGAAAGCTCCTTTCTGACAAAAATCAGTGTATCGAGAACTTTTGACAAAAAAAGGGGACGTGGAAACCACGTCCCCTTAGCATAAGCTCGAGTAGATTATCGAGCAACAATCACCACATGGCGATCAGGGTCGGAACCCTCAGAATGAGTATCGACGGCATCATTGCCACGAAGTGCAATGTGAACCAGTCGGCGCTCGTAGGCATTCATGGGCGGAAGCGAAACACTCTTATGAGTGCGGATGGCACGCTCGGCAGCAGACTGAGCCATGGAGGCAACCTTGTCCTGACGGCGGCTCTTGTATCCCTCGACGTCCACTACAACCGGATACCTAAAGCCGAGCTTGCGGCTCACCAGCAATGAGAACATAACCTGAAGGGCATCAAGGGTGCGACCATGACGGCCAATGAGAACAGCAAGGTCGGGAGCCGTTACATCCAAAATCAGCTCACCCTCGTCGCCCTCATACTCATCGATAGGAGAGTTGGCGGCATCGAAGTGCGAAAGGATGGAACGCAGGATGGAAATCGCGACATCGGCAATGGTGTCGAGCTCCTCATCGGTCAGCTCTTCACCGGCCTTGTAGCGCTGTGCAATCTCGGGATAATCGCCCGCGACCTGCGGGGCAACCTCCTCAAGCATATCCTCGATGATCTCTTCAGACATAACGTACTCCAAAAGTTAGGTACCTAAATAAGATTGATATCCCGCTACTTCTTCTTGTGCGGGCGCGGCTTCTTCTCGCGACGAGTGACCTCAACCTGCAGCGGCGCGTTCTTAAGGCGCTCCTCCTCATCGGCCTTCGCCTTGTCGATGACCTTCTGCGTCACAAAAATCTGCTGGATAACCTGCCAAGCAGACGAGACGTCGTAGTACAGCAGAACACCAACGGGAAGGCTCCAGCCCATCCAAAGCATCATGACCGTCATGACAACGGCCATCATACGCATGCTCTGAGCCTGCTGGCCGGTCTGGTTGCGCGACATATAGAGCTGCGGAATCAGGGTCAGGACAGCGAACAGGATCAGGCAGACCAGCGCAGGCAGCGCGACCATAAAGCCATCGGCAAAGGAGGCACTCGGCGTGGTGGTCAGGTCGGGCAGAATATTAAAGAACGAGAACGTGCCGTCGTTAAAGTAGTCCGGCAGGTTGCGCAGCAACGTAAACAAGGCGAACAGGACAGGCATCTGAATCAACAGCGGCAGACAACCAGCCATCGGGTTGAACTTGTTCTCGCTGTAGAACTTCTGCATCTCCTCGGCCTGACGCTGGGGGTCGTCGGCGTAGCGCTCCTGGATCTCGAGCATCTTAGGCTGCAGCACCTGCATGCGAGCCGTCGACTTGGTCGACTTGAGCATAAGCGGCGTCAGCAGCAGACGGATGATGACCACCAGGATGATGATGGACAGGCCCCAGTCGACCGCAAAGGTCTGGATGAGCTTGAGCAGCTCGAAAAGGATGTTAACGATCCAATCCCACATGTAAGTTTTCCTCCGATAGCGAGTGCCCGCTAGGGCACAGGGTCATAACCGCCGACGTGCAGGGGATTGCAGCGAGCGATGCGCCTCACGGCAAGCCAGCAGCCTCTCAAAACACCGTACTTCTCAATCGCCTGGACGGCGTATTGCGAGCACGTTGGGTAATAAATGCAGGCGTCAGGCAATAAGGGCGAAATAACCTGTTGATATATGCGAATAGGAGCGATGGCAACACGTCGCAAAACGTGATTGCTCATCGCTCCTCCCCGGCAACGCCGGCGCGTTTCATAAGCGAACGCAATGCATTGTCCATCTCCTGCGGCGAGGAAACCCTCGTCTTGGGAGTTGCGAACAAGATGATGTCATAACCCGCAACGGGAAATCCACAGCTGCGGGCGGCCTCGCGCATCACACGCTTAGAACGGTTGCGCACGACAGCACAACCGAGCCGTTTAGCACCAACGAAGGCGACCCTTCCGGAGTCGCCTTCGCCAACCGATTCACATATGGTCATTCGAATCAGAGGGTGATTGAAACGACGCCCCTGACTGAACACATGCTCGAAATCTTGCCGAGACTTAATAGTCTTCATGCGAGATGTGTGTATCGCTGCTAGACAGTGAGACGCTTGCGGCCCTTGGCGCGACGACGGGCGAGCACGGCACGACCACCCTTAGTGGCCATACGGGCACGGAAGCCATGGGTCTTGGCACGCTTACGCTTATTAGGCTGATACGTACGCTTCATCTTAAGTTCCTCCTGCTGCATTTCGAGTGTCCGCGGGGGCGCGGACGCAGATATAGACACGTGAGCTTGAAGATTGTAGGGAAATCAATGTTCAAATGTCAAGAAATCAAAGGTAAAAGGTTGCGCAGTTCACACGGTTCCCCCATAAGCCGAGCTCGATTTAGCGGTGCATGGCAACTTTTCACGATATTTCATCGAGTTTTCAACAGGTCATGTTGGCAATGTTGAGAACTTTTCGTCCGTTTTCCAAAGTTTTCAACAGGTTTTGAAAAGTTGTCGAAAGATGAGAAACATTGCACGGTGAGCTACTATTTGTTCGAAACCTTTTGAAAGATTGCGAGCGGCATGTCTGACGACTTTTACACCATGGTCGATTCCGGAGACCCGGCACCCGACAACGAGCACATCACCGGCGTGCGCGAAGAGCGTGAGGAACGCGAGCAGACGACCACGCAGGCGCCAAAAGCCATGTACGCCGCGCGCATCGCCGTCTATGACGACATGCTGTCGACACCGCGTGTGATCGTCATTGATCCGCAAGATGTCCGCACGTATTTGGAAGAGACGACCAACACCGTCTACCAGTGCATGAAAGAACAAGGTGGCCATATCTCGCTCATGGTCATCCGCGAGATTGTCGAAAACTTTATCCACGCGCACTTTGCCGAGCCCATCATCTCGATTCTGGACGGCGGAGACACCATCCGCTTTGCTGATCAAGGACCCGGCATCGACGACAAGGAACGCGCTTTCGACTTCGGCGTTACCAGCGCAAACAGCAAGATGAAGCGCTATATCCGTGGAACCGGAGCAGGGTTTCCCATGGTGCAGGAGTATTTGGAAAACGCCGGCGGTGCCGTATCCATCGAGGACAACATGGGCAACGGCACCGTGGTTACGGTAAGCCTGGACCCTAAACGCGTGCAGGAAATCGAGCGTGCCGGTGGACGCGGTGCTGCCGTGCGGCCCGAGACGGAGCAGCCCACATATCCCCCGCCGGGAGCTTTTGCGCAGCGGCCCATGGCAACGCAGCAGATGCAGCCCCCCGTGGGGCAGATGCAGCAGGCCGGAATACTTCCTACACAAGAGCCCCAGGCGGCATCGATGTCGATGCCGCCAAACGCACCAGAGGCCATGCCGCTGGCGGATCAGGATGCAGCAGCAATGCAGCAGGCGACGGGGGCAACGGGTGGCCAGCAAATGGGCTATCAGCCGTACCAACAGGGATATCCATATCAGCAGATGCCGCCACTGGGGTATGGCCAGCAGTTCCCGCAGCAGTACCAGCAGGGATATCAGCAGCCGTACCAGCAGATGCCGCAGCAGCAGTACAACCCCTGGGCCCAGCAGATGCCTCCGCAGCCTTACCAACAGTGGCCTCAAAGTTTTCAACAGCAAATGCCGCCGATGCAGAGTTCTCAACAACCAGCAGCTCAAATGATGTATCCTAATGCAGCAAATCAGTATGCGCAGCCACAACCGGACGTGTTCGTAAGCGAGCGCGGCGAAGCGGCACTGGGCTATCTGGCTCAAAACCAAGAGTGTGGCGCAACCGACCTGGCACGAGCGTTTGGAAACTCAGCGCCCACGTGGTCGCGAACGCTCAACGACTTGGCACAAGCCGGCTTGGTAATCAAACATGGCCAGAAATATCATCTGACCGAAATAGGCAGCGCTCGCGTGCGAGCCCAAAGTTAAGGAACGGGAGAAACAGTGGACGAGGAAGCAAGCATCATCCTGGGAGATGCCATCGCCTTTTGCCAGCGCGACGGCCAAGATGCACGCCTCATCAATATGCTGGGACAATCGCGCGCCGTGAGCTTAACCGAGGACACTCTGACGATTGAGGCCCCTTCACGCTTTGCCATCGCTCAGCTCAAAAAGCATCAGCCGACCATCGAGGCCTATCTGGAAGACATCGCCTTTGCGCCGATCGCGCTCAATATCGTGGCACCGCAAGGCGCCTCGGCAAATACGGCCCCGGTCACTCACCCGGTAGCGACCGCCACCGCAGCGGCAACTACGGCGCCCGAGCCTCGACGCGACGATGTTTCCCGTGAAACCATGGCACCCCAGCCGACCGCTTCGGTCGCATCGGCGGTAGAGCCAGCCCCCTCGCCCATCCCGACCGCCACGCATATGCCCGTGGCACACGAGGCGACATCCGGCGAGGAATCGGGCGTTGCAATCAAAAACACGTTGTCCGCCGACGATTTCCGCCGCATGATGACCCAAATGAATGGCAGGCCACCGGCGAAAAGCGCGAGTTCGTCCGCAGCGCCGGCAGCACCTTCGGCGGCCCCGGCGGCAGTCGAGAAAAACGCAGACGGGGCACCCCTCGCAGCGAATTCGAAATTCACGTTTGAAAACTTCGTCTTCGGGCCGGAGAACAGCCTTGCCTACCGATCGGCGCTCAAATTCGCCATGCTTGCAGACACGCCCGGTACCTGCACGTCGCTGTTCATCTACGGCAAATCGGGTCTGGGCAAGACGCACCTGCTGCTCGCCATCAAAAATGAGCTGGCAGAGAAATCGCCCGAGATCAAGGTGAAGTACGCCAACTCGCAGGCATATCTGGACGACTTGATGACGGAATTCGACCGCCAAAAGAAGAGCAACGCCCCCATTATGCAGGCGTACCACGGCGTCGACGTGCTTATCATCGATGACATCCAGAACATCATTGGCAAGCGTGCGAGCGTGGATTACTTCTTCCAGTTGATGGATGAATTTATCCGTAACAACAAGAAGGTCGTGATCGCCGCCGACCGCGCTCCCAAGGACCTTAATATGGACGAGCGCCTAACCAGTCGCTTTAATGCCGGTCTGCTGTGCCTGGTGGCGGAGCCCAGCTACGAGATGAAGTACAAGATTTTGCAGCGTTATTACGAGAACACGATCGCCGCCGCACCCGAGGCGGGCAACGACTCGCTGCTGGCGGCCTACGGGGGCGACGGCGGACATCTGACCGACGCGCACTTTAAACACATGGCCGAGGTCTCGGGCACCAACATTCGCGAGCTCGAGAGCTTTTGCGAGCGTTGTGCCGGCGAAGCGGGCGATCGCGAGCGCGAGGGCGGGGAGCTCACCTTTGACGACATCGACGCCATCGCCAACCAGTACTTCGACACATCGGCCAAGAAGATCAATGTGCAGACGGTCCAGTCCGTCATCGAGGAGCAATACGGCGTGACGCACGAGGAACTCATCGGGCCTCGCCGCAACGCCAATATCGCCAAGGCGCGCCATATCGCTATCTATCTGGCGATCGAGATGTGCGAGATGACGACGACGGCCGTGGGCGCCGAGTTTGGCAACCGCAACCACTCGACCGTCAGCACGAGCTATAAAAAGGTTCAGAAGATGATTCAGGAAGACCGGACTGTTACCGAAGACCTCAAGTCGCTGCGCGATAAAATTACACTGCGCTCGTAGGTAAATGGACACACCTGTTGAAAACTTGTCGAAACGGCGGTTATAAGGTGTTAAAAACTCGAGACGCGGTGATGAAAAGTTTTGCGCAGGTTTTGAACGTGGAAAACATGCCCGGTTGCACACAGGTTCCTGTCGATTCTCTTTTTAGGGCTGACCTGCACTTTTAGGAGTAATCAACAGTTTCGTCAGTACTATTACTATTATTAAGATATTTATATCTATAGAAAGGTATTAAAAGATGAAGTTCACCGTCAGCCAGAGCTCGCTTACGCAAGCCATCGGCGTCGTTATGAAAGGCGTCGCTTCGGCATCCACCCTTCCCATTCTGTCGGGCGTGCTCGTTAAGGCACAAGACGGCATCTTGGAATTCCAGACCTCCAACTACACCATCTCGATTCGTCACCGCATTGCGGCTCATGTCGAAGAGGAGGGCGAGATGGTGATTCCCTGCAAGATGCTCTCCAACATCACCAAGACCCTTCCCGATGCCCCGGTCACCTTTGAGCTGTCCGAGCGTCAGGTTTTGATTGGCTGCGAGAAGAGCTCTTTCCGCCTCAACACGCTCGATGCCAACGACTTTCCCGAGTTCCCGGCATACGCCATCGAGAGCGCCGTCGAGCTGCCAACCGATATCCTGTCCGAAATGGTGAGCCGCGTATGGCGCGTCACCTCGACTGACAAGGCCCGCCCCATCCTGGGTGGCGTGCACATGAAGGTCGAGAACAACACCGTGCGCCTGGTGGCGACCGACTCCTTCCGTCTGGCCGTGTGCGATACGCAGGTCGAGACCTCGACCCTCGAAGGTTCCTTTGAGCTCAACGTGCCTGCCGACGCCTTCAACGACGCGCTGAGCATCATGGCCAGCCAGGCTACCATCATGATCGGCGCCACCGATACCCAGGTTGTCTTTGAGGCCGGCAACACCACCTACGTGTCGCGCCGCATCGAGGGCGTTTATCCCAATTACAAGCAGCTCATCCCCGATTCGTGCGTGACGAGCGTCAAGATCGACGTAGCCGCCTTTAACGCCGCCCTTAAGCGTGTGGCCGTTATCGCGAGCGCCAACCCCGCCGTCAAGTTTGAGATTGACGTCGAGAACGGCCAGATGGGCCTGTCCTCCATTTCCAACGACCAGGACCTGGCGCAGGAGACGATCGATGTCGAGGCCGAGGGCGAGTCGGGCACCATCGCCTTCAACTATCACTACATCTTTGGCTGCCTCAATGCCCTGTCCAAGGAGAAGGAGATCACGCTGGAGCTCAAGAGCTATTCGCAGGCTGGCATCTTCAAGTCCTACGACAAGATCAACTACCTGTACCTGGTCATGCCGGTACGCATCTAGCACTGCCCATGACCATGTTCGCACGCGATCTTTCCGTTGCGCGCTATCGCAGCTTCGACAGTTATCGCCTTGCCCTGAGCGACGGTGTGACAGTGCTCGCGGGTCCCAACGCGGCGGGAAAGACCAACCTCATAGAGGCGCTGCAGCTGCTGACGAGTGGCGCCTCGTTTAGGCATCCGACCGCTGCCGAGCTCGTGCACGACGGCGTGGGCCCATGCAAGGTCGAGCTGAGGCTCGAAGGTGATGGGCGTGTGCTGGACATGGGACTGAGTGTGGAAGATGGCAAGCGTTCGTTTAGTCGCAACGGCAAGCGCTGCGCTGCGTCCGGTGTGCGCGGGGTGCTGCCGAGCGTTCTGTTTTGCCCGGACCACCTGGATATGGTCAAGCGGGGTGCCAGCGTGCGCCGCACCGCACTCGATGACTTTGGCGTTCAGCTGAGTGCGCGCTATGCCGATCTGGCTAGTGCCTACGCGCGCTGCGTGACCCAGCGCAATGCCCTGCTCAAGGAGACCTGGTGCTGCCGCGAGATGCTCGGTGCCTGGAACGAATCTATTGCCCGCGCCGGTTCGGCCCTGCTCGTGCACCGTCTGGCTCTGCTCGACCGGCTGTCGGGCCATGTGCGTGACGCCTATGGCCGCGTGGCATCTGGCGAGCCCGCCGGTGTGTCCTATGTGTCCACGCTTGGCGACCTGCCTGGCACCGAGGATCGCGACGAGCTCAAGGGTTGGGCGTATGAGCACATGCTCTCGGCGCTCGATGAGCGCGCCGACGAGGAGATCCGCCGCGGCGTGACGCTCGTGGGTCCGCATCGCGACGAGATTGAGTTTTCCGTCGCGGGTCGATCGGCTCGTTCATTTGCCAGCCAGGGCCAGCAGCGAACGCTGGTGCTTGCCTGGAAGGTGGCAGAGGTGGCAGTGGCGCGTGATATCTTGGGCACCGCGCCGCTGCTGCTTTTGGACGACGTGATGAGCGAACTCGACGGCGAACGCCGCGGTGCTTTCCTGCGGCTGATCGGCGATGATATCCAGACGGTCATAACCACGACCAACCTGGGGTACTTTACCGATGACCTGCTTGATCGAGCCAAGGTGGTGAGCATGGGTGAGACGTGCTAATTACGAGCGCGAGAGCGAAACGGTCGCCTTCAGCGGGTTTTTGAATGCAGAGCGCCAGCGCATCCTGGCGGCTGCGACCCCTGAGCGCCGCGCGCAGATGGAGGCCGCCGAGGAGTCGCGCACGGTCTATCGCGCATGGAACGCGGTGTGCTCGGGCACGCGCGAGGGACGGCATGTGACGGGACTGCGCTACCTGCCCGAGTCCAATGAGCTGCTGGTGTATCTCGACTCGCCCTCGTGGACGCAGGAAATGACGCTGTTGCGCGAGATCATCCGCGCGCGCATGGAGCGCGCCGGTGCGCATGTGGACGGCCTGGTGTTCAAAACCACCGCGCCCGGTCACACGCCGCCCGCCGCCAAGGAACGCCTGCGCCCGGCGCCGACCGAGCGACCGCCGGCCCCGCACGCCGACCTAAGTGAGGCCGAGCGTACCGAGATCGAGCGCCAAGTGGCGCCCATCGAAGACCAAAAACTGCGCGAGGCCCTCGAGAATGCCATGAGAGCCAGTGCTGAGTGGGCCAAGGGCGTGCAAAGCAAAAAAGAGCCTTAAATCGCATCTGGTGGCCTTGTAGAGCCAAATACCCTCGTTCCCGAGGGTATTTTTTTACGATAAACTAGTAAGGCTGTACACATTTTCTTGACTGAAGGAGGACGTGTGGCAAACGAAAACGATTACGATGGCGGCGAGATTAAGATTCTCGAAGGTCTCGAGGCCGTTCGTAAGCGCCCGGGCATGTATATCGGCTCGACGAGCGCCAGCGGTCTGCATCACCTGGTGTGGGAGATCGTTGACAACTCCGTCGACGAGGCCATGGCCGGTTTCTGCACCGAGATCCAGGTGACGGTCCACGCCGACAACTCCATCACGGTCGTCGACAACGGGCGCGGCATCCCCGTCGACGAGCACCCTGTTAAAAAGATCCCGACGCTCGAGGTCGTCATGACGATCCTGCACGCCGGCGGTAAGTTCGATAACTCGGCCTATAAGGTCTCGGGCGGCCTGCACGGCGTGGGCATCTCCGTCGTCAACGCGCTGTCCAAGCGCGTGGTCGTTCAAGTTCGTCGCGATGGCAACACCTACGAGATGGAGTTCTCGCGCGGCAAGACCGTCAAGAAGATGGAGGTCGTGGGCACCTCGGATTCGACGGGCACCACCGTCACCTTCTGGCCCGACGACGAGATCTTCGAGACCTGCATCTACGATTTCGATACGCTGCACAACCGTCTGCAGGAGACGGCGTTCCTCAATAAGAACCTTAAAATCGTGCTGACCGACGAGCGCGAGGCGACTCCCCACGTGGAGGAGTTTTGCTACGAGGGCGGCATCATCGACTTCGTCAAGTTCCTCAACGAGGGCAAGGACGTTCCCGAGGCCTTTAAGGAGCCCATCTACATCGAGGGCAAATCGGACCCGGATGCCCCCGTGGCCAAGATGGGCGAGGTCGAGGTTTCCCTGCAGTGGAATAGCGGCTACGGCGAGAACGTCATGTCGTTTGCCAACGACATCTACACCCCCGAGGGCGGCATGCACCTTGAGGGCTTCCGCACCGCGCTCACTCGCGTGATCAACGACTACGCGCGCAAACAGAACCTGCTCAAGGAAAAAGACGCCAACCTGACCGGCGACGATGTGCGCGAGGGCCTTTCGGCCGTTATCTCGGTCAAGCTGCCCGATCCGCAGTTTGAGGGCCAGACCAAGGCCAAGCTCGGTAGCTCCTATATGCGCGCTCTCACGCTCAAGATCGTGACCGACGGCCTCGCCGATTACCTCGAGGAGCATCCCAAGCCCGCCCGCGAGATCGTCAAGAAGGCACAACAGGCCTGCAAGGCGCGAAACGCTGCCCGCAAGGCGCGCGAGGCGACCCGCCGCAAGAGCCTGCTCGAGACGGCATCCCTGCCCGGTAAGCTCGCTGACTGCTCGGTGCGCGATGCCGAGCTGACCGAGCTCTTCATCGTAGAGGGCGACTCGGCAGGCGGTTCGGCCAAGGACGGCCGTCGCCGAGACATCCAGGCGATTCTGCCCCTGCGCGGCAAGATTCTGAACGTCGAACGCGTTGGTGACCATCGCGCGTTCTCGAGCGACACCATCCAGTCGCTGATTACCGCGATCGGCTGCGGCGTCACGACGAGCGCCGGCGACGGCGGCGACTTCGATATCAGCAAGGCGCGCTACCACAAGATCATCATCATGACCGATGCAGACGTCGACGGTGCGCACATCCGCATCCTGCTGCTGACGTTCTTCTACAAATACATGCGTCCGCTGATCGATGCCGGCTACGTCTATGTTGCCTGTCCGCCCATCTTTGGCATTAAGGTGCGCAACAAGATCCACTACGTGTATCCCAACGGCCGCCAGCCCGAAGACGAGATCCTGCGCGATACCATCCAGAGTCTGGGCCTGAACCCTGACGACAACGACGAGGACGGCAAGGCCAAGGACGGCAAGATCACCAAGAAGCGCAAGGGCTATACCGTCCAGCGCTACAAGGGCCTGGGCGAGATGGACCCCAAGCAGCTTGCCTCGACGACGATGGACCCCAAGACCCGCATCCTGCAGCGTGTGTCGATCGAGGATGCCGTGGTGGCAGACCGCGCCGTGCGCGAGCTGATGGGTTCCGAGGTCGGCTATCGCCGTGAGTACATCGAGAAACATGCACATGACGCACGCTTCTTAGACGCCTAACCTGTTCGGCTTTCCCAGCCACCGCACCTTCGCCCTCAATCGTCGGTCGCGTACCCAAGTACGCTTCCCTCCTCTTTCGAGCGAATCTGCGGCACCTGGAAAAGCCGTCTCCGTGGCAGGGAACTAATGGACCACGCAAACCATGAGGAGGTAACGTGGCAGACGATATCAACAATAACGGGGGTATGGGCGAGGCCGGCGATGCCGGCATGCCCGACGATCTGAAGCGCCTGCTTGCCCGTGCTGAGCAGGGCGAGGACGGCGATCCTGACGCCTATAACCCCGATGCCGATGATGACGAGGAAGAAGACGACGACGGCGAGCTCGAGGAGAGCTTTGGTGAAGTCGATCGTGGCGCCTCGGCCGGCGAGGATATAAACGGCGGCCAGCTCCAGATTTCGGAGTTTGGCCGCGAGATGAAGCAGTCATTTATCGAGTATTCGATGTCGGTCATCACGGCGCGCGCCCTGCCGGACGTGCGCGATGGCTTAAAGCCGGTGCACCGCCGCATCCTGTACGCGATGAACGAGAGCGGCATCTACCCCAACCGCCCGCACAAGAAGTCGGCCTGGACGGTCGGCGAAGTTATCGGTAAGTACCACCCGCATGGCGACTCCGCGGTCTATGAGGCCATGGTCCGCCTGGCGCAGTGGTTCTCCATGCGCACGCCGCTCATCGACGGTCACGGCAACTTCGGCAACATCGACGGCGACGGCGCGGCAGCCATGCGCTACACCGAGAGCCGCCTGGCCAAGCCCGCCATGGAACTGCTGCGTGACCTGCAGAAGGATACCGTCGACTGGCAGCCCAACTACGACGAATCGCTCGCCGAGCCCGTGGCACTGCCTGCGCGCTTCCCCAACCTGCTGGTCAACGGTAGCCAGGGCATCGCCGTCGGCATGGCCACCAACATCGCCCCGCACAACCTCACCGAGGCGATCGAGGCCACCTGTTACCTGATCGACAACCCCGACGCCACCGTCGACGAGCTCATGCAGATCATGCCCGGTCCGGACTTCCCCACCGGCGCCATCATCATGGGCAGCGCCGGCATTAAGCAGAGCTACGAGACCGGCCGCGGCTCCATTACCGTGCGTGCCAAGGCACACGTGGAGTCCACCAAGACCGGCCGCAGCCGCCTGGTCTTTACCGAGATTCCCTACATGGTCAACAAGGGCACCCTGCAGGAGAAGATCGCCCAGCTTGTCAACGACAAGCGCATCGAGGGTATCTCGGATATGCGCGATGAGTCCAACCAGAAGGGCATCCGTCTGGTCATCGAGCTCAAGAAGGGCGTCATTCCGCAGGTCGTGCTCAACAACCTGTATAAGTACACCTCGCTGCAGACGACCTTTGGCGCCAACAACCTGGCGCTCGTCAACGGCGTTCCCAAATGCCTGAGCCTGCGTGAGATGCTGCAGCACTACATCGACCACCAGGTCGACGTCGTCACTCGCCGCACCCGCTTCGACCTTAAGAAGGCCCAAGCCCGCGCGCATATCCTCGAGGGTTATCTTATGGCTCTCGACCATATCGACGAGGTCATTAGCATCATCCGCTCCTCGCAGACCGACTCCGAGGCCAGCAGCCGCTTGATCGAGCGCTTTGGCTTTACGCCCGAGCAGACCACGGCCATCCTCGAGATGAAGCTGCGCCGCCTGACCGGCCTGGAGCGCGACAAGATCCAAGAAGAGTTGGACGGCCTGCGCCGCGCCATCGCCTACTACGAGGACCTGCTGGCGCATGAGGAGAAGATCCTGGGCGTCATCAAGGAAGAGATGCGCGAGATCTCCAAGAAGTTTGGCGACAAGCGCCGCACCGAGATCAGCCAGGTTGAGAAGGACCTGGATGTCGAGGACCTCATCGCCGACGAGGATATGGTCGTGACCATCACCCATACCGGCTACGTTAAGCGTATCCCGGTGGCTGCCTACCGCGCCCAGAAGCGCGGCGGCAAGGGCGTATCGGGCGTCAACCTCAAAGAGGACGACGTTATCGACGAGATGTTCATCGCGTCCACGCACGAGTACGTGCTGTTCTTCTCGAGCAAGGGCAAGGTCTATCGCCTGAAGGTGCACGAGCTGCCGGTGGGTACGCGCCAGGCGCGCGGTACCGCGATCGTCAACCTGCTGCCCTTCGAGGAAGGCGAGAAGATCGCGAGCGTCATCAGCTGCCGCGAGTTCCCGGCCGACGAGTACCTGATGTTTGCCACCAAGAGCGGCATGGTCAAGAAGACCGTGATGAGCGCATATGACCGCAGCCGTCGCGACGGCCTGATCGCTATCAACCTGCGTGACGACGACGCGCTGCTGAACGTGCGCCGCGTGTGCGAGGGCGACAAGATTATCCTGGCCACCACCGCGGGCAAGGCAATCATGTTCTCCGAGGAGCAGGTGCGCGCCACCGGCCGCGATACCAGCGGCGTTCGCGGTATCGGTATGAAGGACGGCGTGAGCGTTCTGGGCATGGAAGTCACTAACGGCAACGGCGATCTATTCGTCATCACCGAGCGCGGCTACGGCAAGCGCACGCCGGTCGCGGACTACCCGGAGCAGAATCGCGGCGGCCAGGGCGTCTACACCATCCAAATGACCGAGCGTAAGGGCAACCTCGCGGCCATGAAGACGGTGGGCCCGCAGCACGAGCTGTTCATCGTGACGGAAGGCGCGACGGTCATTCGCGTCAAGACCGACGAGATCAGCCAGACCGGCCGCGCCACCCAGGGCGTCAAGATGATGACCGTTGACGACAACGACCGCGTATGCGCTGTCGCCCGCATGACGGCAGCCAAGGAAAAGCCCGAAGGCGAAGGCGCCGAGGCCGCAACCGACGCCGAAGAGGCCCCGGTCGACCTAGGCGACGGCAACGAAATGCCAGAGGATCTCCTAGACGAGTAAGAGGCCCTAGCTGGTAGAAAATATCAGACCCCATATATCGGCGGTCGGCGCACTGCGCGCCGACCGCTTCTTTGAAAATCTTTGAACCCCACGTCGGCCCCGGCTGCCCGGCGGCATGCGAAGTCGATCGCGAGTTCCGCACGAGCCGGAGAGCACTTAATGTGCTCTCCGTGCGAGCAGGACTGTCCGAGCAGGCGACTTCGCATGCCGCCGGGCAGCCGGGGCGAACACCCTTCAAAGATTTTCAAAAAAGTTGTTGACGCGCGCGTAACGACTCGTCTAATATATCCCTTGCGCGATGGACCTGTAGCTCAGTTGGTTAGAGCGTCCGGCTGATAACCGGGAGGTCACAAGTTCGAATCTTGTCAGGTCCACCACTTTCTTTCGCAATAAACACCCCAGCGAGAGCCGAGTCGCCGCTGGGGTGTTTATTACTGTCTCCGTGGGGGTTTAGCTCAGCTGGGAGAGCGCGGGCTTTGCAAGCCTGAGGTCAGGGGTTCGATCCCCCTAACCTCCACCATGATGGACCTGTAGCTCAGTTGGTTAGAGCGTCCGGCTGATAACCGGGAGGTCACAAGTTCGAATCTTGTCAGGTCCACCATCAAAACTGTGAAGAGCCCTGGGGCGTTGCCTCGGGGCTTTTTTCTTACCTACTGAAAGTAGTCAAAAAAGCCCCGTCCCAAATTAACTACTTTGATTTTGTGTGCTGTGCGAAAGATTGGGTAGTATAGCTATTCAATGCGGCGGGCTGCCGCGTGTTAACCGCTACGTACCGGAGGTGTTCCATGGTTCGTGTCGACATAGAGACCATCGTCATGGCCGCCGGTCCCGTGCCATCGCTTATCGTACTTCGTGAGCGCAGCAGCAAATCGGACTCGCCCGCGCCGCTGCGTTCCCTTTCCATTCAGACTGGTTCGTTTGAAGCTGCTGCCATCAGTCGCGGCATCGATAGCGGCCGCGCCGAGCGCCCGATTACCCATGACCTGCTGCTCGATACCGTTGACGCCCTGGGCGCCAAGCTCGAGCGCATCGAGATCGTTCGCGCCGAGCCGCCGGTGTTCTACGCGACGATCGTCGTACTGGCCGATGGCGAGGAGCGCAAGATCGACGCCCGCCCCAGTGACGCCATTGCCCTTGCCGTGCGCAGCAATGCCCCCATGTTTGTGGAGGACGACATCATGAATCGCCTGGGCACTGTTTCCACCCACGCCGAGGATGTCGACGACGAGCAGGAGTTCGAGAAGTTCGACGAGTTCGTCCATACGCTCTCCCCCGATGACTTCTAAATGCGGGGCGGCAGGGTTGCGGAGCGTTCGCTGATGGCCAGCGGTGTGTCGGCTGAGGCGGCGGCCATTGCGCGCGAGGCCCAGATGCGCTCGGAGGCATCCGAGGCGGCTCGCATTGCCTATGTGACGCAGGCCCGCACGCTTCGGGAGCGCCGCGGCTCGTTTATCAAGATGGTTGTCGTCTCCGCCCTTGTCGCGGCAATCTGTTCGCGCCTTCGTGGTACAGTTGGTGCGCTTGGGTTTTCGATTTCAACAGGCTTGGTAATCTGGGGTGTGGTCGATGCGGTAATGCTGACCAACCAGATCAAGGTGCTCGACAAGCGCGCGATGGATATGACGCGCGCCCGCGACGCTGCCGCCAAGATCGCTGCCGAGGCACAAGAACTGTAACGACGCCGGATTCGATGGGAAGGTCTAGAGATGGCACAGGATATGCAGGACGCCGGTAACGTCTCCGCCGAGCTCGACGCCATGGTGTGTGACCTGATTGGTGCGTTCTTGGACGACCTTGCCGCCGGCGAGAATCCGGGCGTAGTTGTGGCGATCGAGGACGCTGCTTCCAACCGCTATCTGGCCGCGCTCGACGAGGATGGCGAGGAGGCATGCCTGGAGGCTGCCACCAACTTTATCTCCGAGCACAAGATGGGCCTTAAGGACGAGGGCCTGGGCCGCATCGCCCGCTATGCCATCGGCTACACCGGCTGTGTTGAGATTGACGGTGGCTATCACGACGCTCTGCTCGTGAGCTTCTTTGAGACGACGCTCGAGAGCGGCTTTTCGGCATATGTGCTGTATGAGGGCATGGGCGCCGGCGATGGTTTTATGTGGAGCGACCCTGAACCTGCAGGTGAGGAAACCCCTCTCATCTAAAATCGCTAAAATAAACGAGTTTTCGGTAAAAGGCTCAATATTCCCGCCGAGCGTTGCATTGCTGGGTGGGTCGCATACGCGTGCCGTTTGTATATGGATAGAAGATAGGGGAACTACATGCGCGTAGACAATCTGAGGAACATCGCCATCATCGCCCACGTCGACCACGGCAAGACGACGATGGTCGACAAGCTCCTGCGTGCCACGGACGCCTTCCGTGCCAACCAGCAGGTCGAGGACCGCGTCCTGGACTCTAACGACCAGGAGCGCGAGCGCGGCATCACGATTCTCGCCAAGAACATCTCTATCGAATACAAGGACGTCAAGATCAACGTCATCGACACCCCGGGCCACGCCGACTTTGGTGGCGAGGTCGAGCGCGTGCTGCGTATGGCCGACGGCGCCCTGCTGCTGGTCGATGCCTTTGAGGGCCCCATGCCCCAGACCCGCTTCGTGCTGCGTCACGCTATCGACACCGGCCTCAAGATCATGATCGTCATCAACAAGATCGACCGTCCGGGCGCCAACCCCGAGAAGGCCTACAACGACTGCCTGGACCTTATGGCCGACCTGGGCGCCACCGACGACCAGCTTGAGTTCGCCATGGAGCACGTGGTCTACGCCAGCGCCATGAATGGCTTTGCCCGCCTCGATCCCGAGGACGGCAACATGGACATGTATCCGCTGCTCGATATGATCATCGACGACATGCCCGCGCCCGAGGTTGACGAGAATGCCCCGCTGGCCATGCAGTGCGTGACCATCGACCACTCCAACTTCGTTGGCCGCATCGGTATCGGTCGCGTGTACTCCGGCGCCATTCACCAGGGCGATCAGATTCTGGTCGTGAAGAACGACGGCTCCAGCGCCACCGCTACCGTCAAGCAGCTCTTTACCTTCGACTACCTGGGCCGCACCGAGTGCCAGGAAGTCGGCGCCGGCGATATCGCCGCCGTCGTGGGTATTGACCGCACCGATATCGGCGATGTCTACACCGATATCGAGAACCCCGTCGAGCTCGAGCCCATCGAGATCGACCCGCCGACCCTGTCCATCGTCTTTGAGGCTTCGACCTCCCCGCTCGTCGGCCGTGACGGCGACATCGTGGGTGCCCGTCAGCTTAAGGAACGCCTGTTCAACGAGGCCGAGAACAACGTGACCATGAAGATCGAGGAGCTCGAGGACAAGAGCGGCGTCGAGGTCTCTGGCCGCGGCATTCTGCACCTGTCCGTCCTGATGGAGTCCATGCGCCGCGAGGGCTTTGAGTTCCAGGTCGGTCGTCCCCGCGTTCTGTTTAAGAAGGACGAGAACGGTAACAAGCTGGAGCCTGTCGAGCAGGCCGTCGTCGAGTGCCCGGACGAGTACTCGGGCAAGGTCGTTGAGGTCTTCGGCACCTCCGGCGGCATCATGACGAGCATGGACACCTCGGGCATCGTGACGCACCTTGAGTTTAAGATCCCGACCCGCGGCATCATGGGTCTTAAGAACCGCATTATGAACGTCACCCACGGCGAGGGCGTGTTCTACCACACCTTCCTGGAGTACGGCCCCTACGCCGGCGAGATCGGCAACCGCCAGAACGGCGCCATGATCTCCATGACCACCGAGAAGGCCGTTGCCTACGCCCTGGGTACGCTGCAGGAGCGCGGCCAGCTGTTTGTCGAGCCGGGTACCGAGTGCTACGAGGGCATGATCGTGGGCGAGCGCAGCAAGGCCGGCGACATGGTCGTCAACATCGCCCGTACCAAGAACCTGGGCAACCAGCGTTCCTCGACCTCCGACATCTCCGTCCAGCTGGTGCCGCCTCGCACCTTCTCGCTGGAGGAGGCGCTGGAGTACATCGCCGACGACGAGCTGGTGGAGATCACTCCCAAGAACATCCGCCTGCGCAAGCGTCTGCTCAACGCCACCGACCGCAAGAAGGCTGCCGTCCGCGCCGGCCAGGTCAACAAATAATCGCTGGGGCTTATAACCGCCAATAAGAAAGGGCGTCGACCGCAATGGTCGGCGCCCTTTTTGGTACACAGGGGTTGAGTTGGTCTGCACCACTACAAAGGTGCCCGTCCCCTTTGTGGTGGTTGGCGGCTAGGCGGTGGGGAGTCCTGGCGTGTTGGAGGCTTGTTGGGGCTTGAGGCGGGCGTTGCGCCAGATGATTTGGATAACGTAGCCGAGCATAAAGACAAAGGCCACGCCGCTGATGAAGTCGCCGATGAGGGGAAGTCCCGTGAGGGCGCCTGCGGCCACACCGCCGACGGCTGCCATGGCGTAGCGGTTCTGGTTGTGTCCGACCATGCGGGCGATTGCGCATCCCGCAAAGGCACTCGACACCAACGCGATGCCGATAACGCCGCACAAGAGGGTTCCGGCAAGCGACAGGCCAGCGATAGAGATAATCAGCAGCAGGACGGCGGGGACGACAGCAATCGTACCCAGAAGACCGCTCACCCACAGGGGCGTGGCGCGCTGGTGGAGCATGCCGGCGGCACTGGCGGTCGCACACGGAAAGACGAGCTCGAGCAACAGGGCGATAAAGCAGGTCGACAGGGCTGCGGCCACGATGCCGCCGACGATATCGTTAACCGTCGTGGCGGCGCTTTCGTTTTCGGTACGGTCGATCTTGAGCGCACCGACCTCGGCTCCTGCGGCGCGCTCGGGGTCCTCGGAAACATGTGCGCTCACGGTGCCGGTAATGCGGGCATTCTTGCCCAAGACGAGCTTATCGGCCCAAACCTCGACATCGCCCTCGACGGTGCCGTCGATGGTCACCGTATCGCCTGCAAGTGCTGCCGACTTGGTGGAGCCTCGTAGGGCAACTGTCTCACCCATCGCGTAAAAACAGTTGGCGGTGCTACCAGTGTTGAGCACGACATGCTGACCGGCTACCGTCACGCTGCCATCGATTGCGGTTTTGGAGATATCGATGGTGCGCGCCGCCAGGCGAACGGCTCCGCCTACGGTGCAGTCGCGAATCGACAGGCTCTCGCCTGCCGCGATAATATCGCGGCCGATGGAGGCGTCGTCTAGGTTAAGGCTTTGGCCAGCCCAGTACAGGTCGCCTTCGACGCCAGACGGATTTGAGTCAACTTCGGTTGCGAGCACGTTGCCCGCGGTGTCTGTGCCGGCGAACGACGTCGTGGGAAGTACGGTTAGCGCAAGCGCGATCAGTGCGAATAGGAGGGCGACGCGGGCCTGCGTTTTACGGCGTCGGGACGACGGTGCTAGGTTGCAAGGCATAGTGAATCCTTCGTTAGATACTCGACATGTATCTAACAGGGTACCCAACGCGCGGGCGCTCTAAAAGAACCTCTCAGTTGCATTTCGGGGACGAGCCCGCGCCACCTACTTTTTGCGATGCAAAAAACGTGCGATGTCTTCCTCGGTGGGGCTTTTGATATCAAAGCGCAGCGAGAGCCAGCGCAGACCCATGGTCACCGCGACGCATACGACCAGCGCGGCGACATTGCTCATGATGCCGCTCATAACGAGACACACATAGCTTGTCGATCCGGCGATGGCGGCGATGGCATAAAAGTTAGTACGTTGGAAAATGCCCGGAACCACGCCCATAAAGCCGTCGCGCAACATGCCGCCACCCACCGCGGTGAAAAAGCCCATCATGATGCATACGGCCGGCGCAAAGCCATAAACCAGTGCTTTGTCCGCTCCGGTGGCGGCGTAGATGCCGACCGAGATGATGTCGAGCAATGGGATGAGTTTCTCGGGTTTATCGACGATTGCCGGGAAGATGTAGATGATGGCCGCCGTGGCAATGGAAAGCGGGAGTGCCATCGGCTGGTTGAGGATGTAGACGTTGCCCACCTGCAGCGTCATGTCGCGTAAAAGACCGCCGCCCAGGCCACAGACCACGGCGAGTGCGACCGCGCCCACCAGGTCGAGCTTGTGTTCGCGCGCAACCAGCACACCCGAGATCGATGCAGCGACAACGGCGAACATCTCGAGCCAAAAGGGGATAGCGACCATGGCATCCGAGGCATGTGAGGTAACGGTTATAGCGGCGACGACGGGCAAAATGGGGTCCTTTGAGTTACGGGTTTGGACAATGCCCGTACATAGTACATGGTTGGCGGCCATCGCGTCCTCATTCCTCGGCAAACGGTCGGGACTGGGTGCGGCCATAGATTCCAAACATGTACATCAGCCTCCAAAGATGTCGAAAAATGCCGGTTTTGGAGGGTGGTGTACATGTTTGGGGGAAGCGCGGGGTGAGTGGGTTCGTCGTTACTCAGAAGGCGACTCTTCGGCTTGATCGCTCTTCCAGTTACGGATAAGCACCTTGCGCAGTTCGTTTTGCTTTCGCTGATACTCGGCATCTACGCAACGAGGCATGCCGAGTGCTTCGCGGATATTGTTCATGGCACGGTGGAAAGCGAGTTGGCTGGCAAATTGCGTTGAGGTGAGCGTGACGATGCGATAGCCCATTTGGGCGAGTACGGCCTCTCGCTCCGCATCTGCTCCCTTGCGTTCGGCCTCGTCGTGAAAGCCGCCCTTATATTCGATGCCGAGCTCTCTGCGCTTATAGGTAACAAGAGCGTCGATTTTGAGCGTTCGAACTTTGGTGCAATGCCAAAGTCGTTTAGGGATTTCGAGCGGCTTGTTGAGTTCGACACCTCGGATGCCAACGCCGCCTTCGCTCGTCGGGAGTGAAAGGGCGATAGCGGATGCGGTCTCCATGGGTGAGGCTGAGTGGTCGTAGATATGCCTGGGCGCGAGTCGGGCGCGTGTGGCACCGGGTTTGCCGGGGTGCCGATCGAGCAGATCGACAATTTCGTTCTTGGAAGCGGTAGCCGGTTGATCGGTGTAAGGGTCATCGGGATTGAGCCCCATGCGATAGTCACCGCAAACTTCGTAGCCGTATTCGAGGTATTCGATTCTGTCCATCCACTCGGCAGCAAATACGAAGGTAAGGGCTTCGTCGGTGATAAAAATACCAGGGGACAGCTCGTCAATATGGTCGTAGGGTAGATTTTGGCCAAGAACGTGGCAATTTACACCGTTGGCGCGGATTCGCTCGAAGGCAAATACAACGGAGATATCGATAGTCTCAAGCATGCTAGTGGGCATACCGCAGTCGGTAAGAGCCTGTCGAATGCGCGTGATACGCTGCTGGGTGGAGAGGCCTCTTGCGCCTATCTGGTAGTCGTGTTGCGCGATCGCTTGAACCAGGTCTTGTGGCGCATGATGGACGAGCCACGCCGTTTTATGCGAAATGAGAACAGGAGTATCCATTGGGGACCTCTCGCTTTATGCCGATATGCAGTCCTTATGTCCGTTGAAGTGAGGAAATATACCGAATGCTGGCAAAACGGCCAATCGTGCGCCGAGTGCGATATGCAAACATGTACATCAGCCTCCAAAGATGTCGAAAAATGTCGTTTTTGGAGGGTGATGTACATGTTTGGTTGGGATGTGCGGCCGAGAGGGGATCCGATAACAAAAAAGCTCCCGTTGCTGGGAGCTTTTTCAAGCAAAATGGCGGAGGAGGAGGGATTCGAACCCTCGTGACCTTATACAGGCCAAACGGTTTTCGAGACCGCCGCATTCAACCACTCTGCCACCCCTCCGCGTGGGGTAAAAACAAAGCAGGCTCGAAGGCCTGCTTTGGAATTAACTGGCGGAGAGTCAGGGATTTGAACCCTGGAGACGCTTTTGACGCCTACACGATTTCCAATCGTGCTCCTTCGGCCACTCGGACAACTCTCCGTTAAATGCGAAAGTCAGTATACACGAGGAATCGCAAAGTGCAAACAGAAAAGTTGGCATTTTTTGAAACGTTTGGCTTCGTGATGGGATCCAGGAGGCCGAAAACGGGCTCTGACCAGCAGGGCTGCATGCGGCAAATTGTTCAAAATGGGTATCTATAAACAACGTGGCAGCAATTTTAAAAATCTTTGAACGGTGTTGTGAACCACTGGTATGCATTTCGCGACCACAGCCTTGCAATTGCTGACCTGCGATTTGATTTGGTTTGTCCCCGCAGCGCCGTATCTTGTCCACAGATCCGTCAAGCATTTGGTCAGCATTTGGTTGGAAGACGCATGAAGTGCCGTGTAAGTATGGACATATGTGGAGGTCATGAGGTTGTAGCTGCATATTCTTGCGGCCTGGGAGGTTGAAAGATATTATTACCAAGTCTTTTCCTGCTTCAGGCGCACCTTCACGACCTGAAGCCACATTTGCCCAGAGGAGGTGACAATATGAAGGCTTATGAACTGCTGTTCTTTGTTGACCCGTCGCTCGACCCCGAGACTCGTCTCGCTGTTATGAAGCGTATCGATACCACGATCGCTGAGGGCGCTGGCAAGGTCGACTCCGTTGACGAGTGGGGCAAGCGCAAGCTCGCCTACGAGATCAACGACCTCACCGATGGTGACTACACCCTCATCAACTTCCACGCAGATCCTACCCAGATCGCCGAGCTTGATCGCGTCCTGCGCATCACCGACGCTGTGGTCCGCCACATGATCGTCCGTCGCGACGACCAGGAGTAAGACTGTCGTTTTGGACTGGGCTTGTGCCCCAAGAGGAAGTAGTGAGTTATGAGCATCAATCGAGTGAACATCACCGGTAACCTCACGCGTGATCCCGAGCTGCGCGCCACCGCTGGCGGAACCCAGGTTCTGTCCTTTGGCGTCGCCGTGAACGATCGTCGCCGCAACCCGCAGACTGGCGAGTGGGAGGACTATCCCAACTTTGTCGACTGCACTATGTTCGGCACGCGCGCCGAGGCCGTGAGCCGTTTCCTGGCAAAGGGAAACAAGGTCGCGATCGAGGGCAAGCTGCGCTACAGCTCTTGGGAGCGCGACGGCCAGCGCCGGAGCAAGCTTGAGGTCATCGTCGATGAGATCGAGTTTATGAGCTCCCGTGGTGGCCAGGGTGGCTACGATCAGGGCGGTTACGCGCCCGCAGCCCCTGCAGCGCCCGCACCGCGTCCTGCCGCACCGGTGGCTACGCCGCCCGCGGTCGACGTCTACGATGAGGACATCCCGTTTTAAGGGCTGTTCACCTATTTTTGAGTGAGAGGCGGCTTCGGTTCGCCGAAGTTGCCAAACGAAAGGTATTTTGACATGGCTAATGATTTTTCTGCACGTCAGCCGCGTCGTAAGTACTGCCAGTTCTGCAAGGAGAACACTGAGTTCATCGACTATAAGGACACTCAGCTTCTCCGTAAGTACATGACCGACCGTGGCAAGATCAAGCCCCGTCGCGTCACTGGCGCTTGCACGCAGCATCAGCATGACATCGCCAACGCCATCAAGCGCGCCCGCGAGATGGCTCTCCTGCCGTACACCGTCCCCGTGGTTTCCTCTCGTGGCAACCGCGACCGCGGCTAAGAAGGGAGACGCATCATGAAGGTTATTCTTCTCGATGAGATCAAGGGCAAGGGCGGCGAGGGTGACGTCGTAGAGGTCGCTCAGGGTTACGCTGAGAACTTCCTGTTCCCCAAGAAGCTCGCTGTTGCCGCCACCAAGGGCAACCTCAAGCAGCTTGACGAGCGTCGCAACAACATCGCCAAGCGCGAGGCCGTCCGTCTGGCTACCGCCAACGAGACCAAGGCTGCCTTCGAGGGCAAGACGGTCACCGTTGACGTCAAGGTCGGCGACGAGGGCATCCTCTTTGGCTCCGTTACCGCCGCCATGATCGCTGACGCCATCAAGGCTCAGCTCGGTATGGACATCGACCGCAAGCGCGTCGAGCTCGGTAAGCCCATCAAGGTTGCCGGTGCCCACACCGTTGCCATCTCGCTGTACCGCGAGATCAAGGCCGAGGTTGTCGTTCTCGTTGGCGTTACCGCCGAGGAGCTCGCTGCCGAGGCTGAGGTTGAGGAGGCCGCTGAGGTCGCCGAGGCCGAGACCGCCGAGGTCGAGACTGAGGCTGCTGCCGAGTAGCATTTGCTGCAACGCAACAATCTTGTTCTAAGAAGGGCGCTCTGGGAGACCAGGGCGCCCTTTTTGCTTTTTAGCGCGATGCGAGTGCCATGGCAGGCGTTGTGGTGAAGTCCCACATGCAGGACCGTTCATCCGTTTCGTTCGGTGATGATTGCCGGGGCGCGGCCCGTTTTGAGGCTGTGGCTGATACTATGGATGCTCGCAAGCGATATGAATGAGGATGCTCATGGCATATGACGAAAGGGAGACGGGGCTGACGGTCGAGGACCGTGGCTCCAAGTTGGGTCTCCCTCAAAACCAAGATGCAGAGGCCAATGTACTGGCCGCCATGCTGCTGTCGCCCGAGGTGGTCGAGGAGGCCCAGGTCGAGCTGCAGCCCGATGACTTCTACCGGCCCATCCATAAGACCATCTACACCGCGATGGTCGATATGTACAACAGCCGCATTCCCATCGACTCTATCTCGCTGATCGATTACCTGCGTAGTATCAACAAGCTTGATGCCGTGGGCGGCGAGGCCTACATTTTGGAGCTGATGGGTCAGACCCTGTCGCTCGTGAACTGGCAGCACCATGCCGCCATCGTCCGTCGCGACTCGATGCTGCGCGAGCTGATCGGTGCCACCAACGAGATCAACGCGCTGGCCTATAACGCCCCTACCGACACCAAAGAGGTCGTGGAGCTGGCCGAGAGCAAGCTGCTCAAGGTCACGGCGCGCGAGGTCAAGTCGAGCTATAAGACGCTGACCGAGTTTATGGTCGAGGCCTATAACGAGGCCGAGGAAGTGTGTAAGGCCGGCGGACAGGCCGCGGGCGTGCCCACCGGCTTCCCGTCACTCGACCGCATGCTTATGGGTTTCCGCGAGGGCCAGCTCATCATTATCGGCGCCCGCCCTGCCGTGGGTAAGACGTCGTTTGCTCTGAACCTGGCGCTCAACGCCGCCGCTGCGGGCTATACCGTCGGCTTCTTTTCGCTGGAGATGTCGGGCAAGGAAATTGCCCAGCGCCTGATTTGCGCCTACGCCATGATCTCGATCAGCGACTTCCGTACGGGCCGCATTAGCCCCGAGCAGTGGGCCAATATCAACGAGGCCACGCAGACCTTGTCTAAGCTCGACATTTTGATTGACGATACGCCCGGCACCACGGTGACCGAGATCCGCGCCAAGAGCCGCCGCATGCTCCACAACAAGGAGAAGGCCATCATCATCCTGGACTACCTGCAGCTGGTGAGTCCTCCGCCGGGACGTCGCTCCGAGAGCCGTACCGTCGAGGTCTCCGAGATGTCGCGTGGCTTAAAGATCATGGCCAAGGAGCTCAAGATTCCGTTGATCGCGCTGTCGCAGCTGTCGCGTCAGGTCGAGTCCCGTACCGGCAAACGCCCGCAGCTGTCCGACCTGCGTGAATCGGGCTCCATCGAGCAGGACGCCGACATCGTTATGTTCTTGGACCGCTCCGCCGATGAGGCCGAGGCCTCGCGTGACGATCGACCCGACGAGGGCGTTACGCGTATCGTCGTGGCCAAGAACCGTTCGGGCCCGATCGGTGACGTCGACCTGATGTTCCTGCCGGCATCCACCAAGTTCTATGAGCTTGATGGGGCGCATACCGAGGAGTAGGACAGGCGCCCGTTGCACGGGTATACTGGGAATGTTTTGTGCTTCTGCGTGCCAGCGTGGCGCGTAGACAGTCCATGAATGTAAGGAGTAAACATGCCGTCAACCGTTTTGGTCGGTGCCCAGTGGGGCGATGAGGGCAAGGGTAAAATCTGCGACCTGGTCGCCGGCGACTTCGATGCCGTCGTGCGCTATTCGGGCGGTAATAACGCCGGCCACACCATCGTCGTCAACGGCAAGAAGTACGGCCTGCACCAGGTGCCCTCCGGCATCATGTATTCCGACCATATGTCGGTGATCGGTAACGGCTGCGTCGTCAACCCCAAGGTTGTCCTTGAGGAGATTGACATGTTCGAGGCCGACGGCATCACCACCAAGAACCTCAAGATCAGTGGCAACGCGCACATCATCATGCCGTACCACATCGATCTGGATGGTGCTTTTGAGCAGAAGCTCGGCAAGAAGAACATCGGTACCACCAAGCGCGGCATCGGTCCGTGCTACCAGGACAAGATGGCCCGCATCGGCCTGCGCATGCAGGACATGCTGGACGAGGCGCTGTTCCGCGACAAGCTGGAGACCGCTCTTGCCCGCGTGAATCCCGAGCTCGAGCTCATCTACCACCTGCCCACCTACACCGTGGACCAGATCTGCGACGAGTACCTGCCCATGGCCGAGCGCCTGCGCCCCTACATCACCGAGACGAGCCTGCTGCTCAACAACATGATCGACGAGGGCAAGGACCTGCTGTTCGAGGGCGCCCAGGCAACGCTGCTCGACATTGACCACGGCACCTATCCGTACGTGACGTCTTCCAACTGCACCGCCGGCGGCGCCATCACCGGCTCCGGCGTCGGTATGAAGAATGTCGACCGCGTGCTGGGCGTCATGAAGGCCTATATCACCCGCGTCGGTTCGGGTCCCATGCCCACCGAGCTTTCCTATGAGTCCGAGGCCGGCCATACGCTGACCGAGGAAGGCTATGAGTACGGCGTGACCACCGGCCGTCGCCGTCGCTGCGGTTGGTTCGATGGCCCCATCGCCAACTACGCCTCGCGTGTCAACGGCCTCACCGATATCGCCATGACCAAGCTCGACGTGCTTTCGGCCTTCGATACCATCAAGGTGTGCGTTGCCTACGACGTCGACGGCGAGCGTTACACGAGCGTGCCCGAGCATCAGGTGCGCTTTGAGCATGCCAAGCCCATCTACGAGGAGCTCCCGGGCTGGAAGTGCGATATCACCGGTTGCCGCAGCTTTGAGGAGCTGCCGCAGGAGGCTCAGGACTACGTGGCATTTATCGAGGATCTGGCACACACCCGCGTGACGTTCATTGGCGTCGGCGCCGGTCGCGAGCAGATCATCAACCGATTCTGGAAGTAATCGGCACTATTCGGTTATTGCGATATACCCCTTTGCAGCCCGGACGGGCGGCTGAGGGGTATATTTGCTTGCAAAGGGCTCGCGCGGAGCGGGCCGCTAATCCATAGAGGAGGCACCCTTGAAGGCGGACACTCAAACCATCGACATCCTGTTGTTGGGCAGCGGCGGCCGCGAGCATGCTCTGGCAGCAAAACTCGCAGCATCACCGCGCGCCGGCAAGCTCTACATTGCGCCGGGTAACGGCGGCACCGCGAGCTGCGGCGAGAACGTGGTTCTCGACGATTGCGATCCTGCGGCCGTGGCGGCGTTTGCCCAGAGCCACGGATGCGGACTCGTGGTGATTGGCCCCGAGGCTCCGCTCGTGGCGGGCGTAGCCGATGCCGTGCGCGCGGCGGGCATTCCCTGCTTTGGCCCGGGTGCCGAGGGCGCTCAGATGGAGGGCTCCAAGCTGTTCTCCAAGCAACTCATGGAGCGTGCCGGCATTCCGACGGCAGCCTACGGCTCGTTCACCGACGAGGCTTCGGCTCTCGCCTACGTGCGCGAGCAGGGCGCCCCGCTGGTCGTGAAGGCAGACGGCCTGGCCGCAGGCAAGGGCGTTATCGTGGCGACTGAGCTTGCGCAGGCCGAGGAGGCCGTGCGCGAGTGCTTTGGCGGCACCTTTGGTGATGCCGGCAATACCGTTGTCATTGAGGAGATGCTGGTTGGCCCCGAGTGCTCGCTGCTGGCCTTTACCGACGGCAAGACCGTGCGCCCCATGGCCACCTCGCAGGACCACAAGCGTGCGCTCGAGGGCGACCTTGGCCCCAACACCGGCGGCATGGGCGTTTACAGCCCGGTGCCCATCGTGACCGACGAGGAGCACGCCACCATGGTGAAAGTCATGGAGCAGACCGTGGCCGAGCTTGCTGCCGAGGGCATCGACTACCGCGGCTGCCTGTATGGCGGCTTTATGCTCACCCCCGCCGGCCCCAAGGTGCTGGAGTTCAACGCCCGCTTTGGCGACCCCGAGACGCAGGTCGTGCTGCCGCGCCTCAAGAACGACCTGGTCGAGGTTATGCTCGCCTGCGCCAACTGCGAGCTTGATCAGATTGAGCTCGATTGGCGTGACGAGTGGGCCGTGGCTGTTGTCCTGACGAGCGCGGGCTACCCCGGCAGCTACGAGAAGGGCAAAGTCATCACCGGCATCGCCGACGCCGAGTCCATGGAGAACGTGACCGTGTACCATGCCGGCACCGCCGTGGTGGACGGTCAGCTCGTGACCAACGGCGGCCGTGTGCTTGCCGTGACCGCGCTGGGCGATACGTTTGAGAACGCCCGCAACCTTGCCTACGATGCCTGCGAGAAGATTGATTTTGAGGGCAAGACCCTGCGTCATGACATCGGCCTGCGCGCGCTGCGTGGCCGCGACGCCTGGGATGCCTAAAGTCCGAGAGGGATGAGACGGATGGACGAGAAGAACGAAGAGCTCGTGGACGCGCAGATCGTCGAAGAGGACAGCCGCATGTATGGGCACGCCGAGGGCGAGCCTGGTGGCGAGGTCGCTGACGAGCCGGCGCTGGTGCTGGGCGACGACGACCCGCACGATGCCGAGCTGCACGAGAAGATTCTTTCGGAGGAGTGCGCCTGGAAGGGCAAGATCCTCGACGTCCACCGTCTTGAGGTTGAACTGCCCAACGGTCGCCGTAGCGCCCGCGATATCGTTCGCCATCCGGGTGCGGCGGCCGTTGTGGCACTGACCGAGAGCGGCAAGATCGTACTGGTGCGTCAGTACCGCACCGCCATCGACCGCGTGACGGTCGAGGTTCCCGCCGGCAAGCTCGACCCAGGCGAGGACCCGCTCGATTGCGCCAAGCGCGAGCTGCATGAGGAGACGGGCTTTAGGGCCGGTCGCATTCGCTTTTTGACGTCGATTGTCACGTCCTGCGGTTTTTGCGACGAGATCATTCACATCTACCTGGCCACCAAGCTCGAGTTCGATGCGCCCAACCCCGATGATGACGAGTTCGTCAACGTGGATTTAGTGCCGCTGCACGAGCTGATCGATGCTGTGCTCGACGGCAAGATCGAAGATGCCAAGACCGTCGTGGGCGCCTTGGCCTGCGATAGCATCGCACATAGGTTGGGCGGAGCCGAACTCTAGGTTACGCGGTTTTACCAAACCGCGTAACGAGTCGACGCTGCAAACGCCCCTAAGCGGCAATCTGCCTTTCAATCGTCGCTCGCGTACCGAAGTACGCGTCGCTCCTCTTTCAAGGCACCTTGCTCGCTTAGGGACGTTGTCGCTGACGCTGCCAGATCATTGGCGTTATGTTTGTTGGGACGCTTTGTTTTCAGCCCGACCGGTTCAACCGGATTTCTCACGCTATTTATTTCTCTCCGAGGACTGCATGTTTAGAAGGTTTTTGTCTTATTACAAGCCCCAGATGGGGCTTTTTGTTGCCGATACTGTTTGCGCCCTGGTGCTTGCCGCCATCGACCTGGCGTTTCCTATCATTCTGCGCAATCTGACCGGCGGGCTCTTTACCCAGGGTCAGGCTGCTATTATGCAGGCGATCGGTATGATCGCGGTTGGCCTGGTACTGATGTATGCCGTCCGCTGCGCCTGCCGCTACTTTGTGAGCTATTGGGGCCACGTGATGGGCGCGCGCATGGAGTCCAAGATGCGCGAGGACCTGTTCGATCAGTACGAGCGCTTTAGCTTTGCGTACTTCGATCGCAACAGCTCAGGTGACATGATGAGCCGCGTGGTCAACGACCTGTTCGATATCTGCGAGGCGGCACACCACGTGCCCGAGTGGATTATCATCTGCGGCATCGAGATCGTCGGCTCGTTTGTGATCCTCTTTGCTATTGCCCCGGTGCTGGCGCTTGCCATGGCCGTGGTGACGGCGGTGTTTGCGGTCATCATGTTTTGGCAGAACATGCGCATGCGCGAGGTCTTCAGCGACAACCGCAAAAAGATCAGCGGTATTAATGCTCAGCTGCAGGATTCGCTGGCAGGCATGCGCGTGGTCAAGAGTTTTGCGAACGAGGAAGCTGAGCGCTCCAAGTTCCGCGCCTCGAACGACCGCTATCTTTCGTCCAAGGAGAATATGTATCACGCCATGGGCGTTTACACTGCGACGTATGGCCTGCTCTCGGGCGTGTTGTACGTGATCGTGGTGCTGCTGGGTGGTTGGCTGGTGGCGCAAGGTCAACTGCAGGCGGTCGATATGGCGACCTTCGCGCTCTATATTTCGCTGTTCTGTACCCCGCTCGAGACGCTCGTCAATTCGGCCGAGACGTATCAGAAGGCCATCGCCGGCTTTAAGCGTATGGACGAGGTACTTTCGACCGCCCCGGATATCCAGGACAAGCCGGATGCCGCGGACCTGCAGGTGACGGCTGGCGCGGTTGAATATCGCGATGTGTGCTTCAGCTACGAGGATGTTGAGCTGGGCAGCAGCGAAGAGGCTCGTCCCGTGATCGACCATATGAATCTGTCCATCAAGCCCGGCCAGACCATTGCCCTGGTCGGCCCCTCGGGCGGTGGCAAGTCTACGACTTGTTCGCTGCTGCCGCGCTTTTATGACGTGGCTGCTGGATCCGTCAGCATCGATGGCCAAGACGTGCGCGACGTGACGCAACAGAGTCTGCGCCGCGCCATTGGCCTGGTGCAGCAGGATGTCTATCTGTTTGACGGTACGATTGGCGAGAACATCGCTTACGGCAAGCCAGGCGCCACGGCAGAAGAGGTCGCCGAGGCCGCCCGCCGCGCCAATATCGATGCCTTCATTGAGTCGCTGCCGCAGGGCTACGACACGGTCGTGGGCGAGCGCGGCAGCCGTCTTTCGGGCGGCCAGAAGCAGCGCGTAGCCATTGCACGCGTGTTTCTCAAGAACCCCAAGATCCTGATCCTGGACGAGGCGACGAGCGCCTTGGATAACGAGAGCGAGGAGGCGGTGCAGGAGTCGCTCGAGCGCCTGGCGCGCGGCCGCACCACGATCATCATCGCCCACCGTCTCTCGACCATTAAGCATGCCGACGAGATTGCGACCGTCGAGCATGGTCGCGTTGTGGAACGTGGCACGCACGAGCAGCTTCTCGCCCGTGGCGGCACCTATGCCCGTTACTATCGAATGCAGTTCGAAGGTGCGCGTGCGCACGAGCTCGACTGATTGATATGACAGGAAGTATATGGCTGAGAAGAACCCTTTGACTCCGGAAGAAGTGACGGAGTTATTCTCCGAGATCGACGCATCCGGCGTTTTGGATCCGACGCTTGCCAAAAAGCGCACCGAGCGCATGCGCGAAAAAGAGGCAGCGGCCAAGCGCGGCGACAAGGCGGCGCTGGCGCAGCTTCGCAGCGAAGACCGCGCAAGCCAGACAAAACAGATCGACCCGCTGTCCGAGGACGACCCTTCGGGCTCGCAGGTGAGCCATACCATTACGAAGACCGCTATGGCTGTGGTCATCGGCATCCTTGTACTGATCGTGGGCATGCAGATTGGCTACGGCGTGATGCGCCGCCTGAACACTGCCAACCTGTCCGAGAGTGTTTCGGTGGATACCGTTTCCACGGCACTGAAGGGCGGCCTTGAGTGGGGTAACGGCTTTACGCAGTTCCCGCTCGACTTTACCGTCGACGAGGCGGACGAGCGCACAGGCACGGTCGAGGTAACGGTGTTGGACACGTCGTCTGCCAACGAGCTCGAGCTGCTGTCCAACGGGCAGATTCAGGCTGCGGCACTTGCGACCAACGCGTTGCTCAACGATAAGATCGACCGCGTGGTGTACAACGTGCATGCCTATATCGATGAGGACAGCAACATCCAGCATGATTCCTTCTTTGGCATGTTCCCCGCGAGGGGTCATCAGAGCGCCATTCTGACGTTCGTGTGGACCAAGAGCTCATCGACCGCTACGAACATCGACTGGAAGATGCATATCGTGAGCATGGACGACACGATTGCCGAGCGCATTCAAAAGCAGGTGAACTCGGTGTCGTCGCTGATTGAGGACCCGTCGGTGAGCCAGACCAAGATTGACGAGGAAAAGGCCGAACGTGACCTGGAGCATCGTCTGCATGGCCGCGAGATCTTCCGCGGTGGCAAGCCCGATCGCACGCCGTCCGATCTGCTGGAGCAGGACAAATAAGACGCCATCATCCCGCGTGAGTTACAAGCCCACGCGGGATGATTTTTCTGGGACGGGGATTAAATAATCATTCTGTTGTGTATGCAGTTGGCGACAAAGCCCCGCGCTCAGAATGATTTTTTAATCCCCGTCCCAGAAAAATCAATATGCATAGAAAGTCATAATTATCATTTCGTAAACATTTCGATGAAATTAACGCCATGGCGCATACTTGCGGTTAAAATACCGCAAGGCCTAACTACCAACCTTTAAGCCGGTCCGGAGAGACCGGGAAGGAGAATTATGGCGAACAACCATACTGCGGGCACTGCTGTCCGCACCTTCGCGCCCAGCGAGCTTTGCCAGCGCATGCTGGCCAAAACCAGCAAGGGCACCTGCGGTCCCTGCATCCTGTACCTTGAGGATGGGACCATTTTTTATGGCCGTGCATGCGGTGCCGAGGGTACTGCGACCGGCGAGGTCTGCTTCAACACCTCGCTTGAGGGCTACTTTGAGGTCATGACCGACCCGAGCTATGCCGGCCAAATTGTAACCATGACCTATCCGCAGATCGGCAACTATGGCATCGACGAGACCGACGTCCAGTCGGCCTTCCCCGGCGATACCGCTCGCCCCGTGAGTGCTCCCGCCATGCGCGGCATGATCGTCCGCGACATGTGCGCCACGCCTTCCAACTGGCGCTCGGCCGTCAGCGTGCCGGAGTACTTACGTGCCCACGGCATCGTCGCTATCGAGGGCGTCGACACCCGCGCTCTTGTGCGCCACCTGCGCGACAACGGCTCCAAGATGGGCATTATCTCGACCGAGGTCTTTGACGTCGACGAGCTTGCCGAGCGTCTGGCCGCCGCGCCGACGCTGGTGGGCGAGAACCTGGTCAAGACCGTGAGCTGCTCTGAGCCCCACGCTTTTGCCGCGAGCGATCTGCCTGCTACGCATGACTTTGCGCTTGCCCCTGCCGCTCCTTCCCGCCACAACGTGGTCGCCTACGACTGCGGCGTCAAGCGCGGCATCCTGGAGGGTCTGGTCCGTGCCGGCTGCGACCTTACTGTCGTGCCGTGGGATACGCCCGCGAGTGAGGTGCTCGACATGAATCCCGACGGCGTCTTTTTGTCCAACGGCCCCGGCGACCCCGATGCCGTGGTGGAGACCTATGAACAGGTGCAGCAGCTGATCGGCAAGGTGCCGGTCTTTGGCATTTGCCTTGGTCACCAGATGATCAGCTTGGCGTGCGGCGCCCAAATGGAAAAGCTTAAATTCGGTCACCGTGGCGGTAACCAGCCGGTTATGAACCTGGTGAGCCGCCGTGTGGAGATCACCGCGCAAAACCACGGCTTTGGCCTGCTGTTCCCCAGTCTGGGCAAGCTGATCCCGGAGCTTTCCGGCGGCGAGACCGAGCATGCGGCCGATGGCGACCCGCGCGCCTGGGTGCGTCGCGGCATCGCGCCGGTCGTGATGAACGAGCGCTTCGGCCGCATTCGCCTGACGCACGTGAACCTCAACGACGGCACCGCCGAGGGCATCCAGCTGCTCGACGCCCCGTGCTTCTCGGTCCAGTACCATCCCGAGGCCTCGCCCGGCCCCACCGATGCCCACTATCTCTTTACCGCCTTTACGCGACTCATGGACGGCGAGGAGAACTACCTGGACATCGACACCGCGAAGGACCGCCTGCAGGGCTGGAATTTCGCCGAGACCGCCGCGACCGAGACCGAGGAGAACTAACATGCCGAAACGTACTGACATCAAGCGCATCCTCGTCATTGGTTCGGGCCCCATCGTTATTGGCCAGGCCTGTGAGTTCGACTACTCCGGCGCCCAGGCCTGCAAGGTGCTCAAGGAGGATGGCTTTGAGGTCATCCTGGTCAACTCCAACCCGGCGACCATCATGACCGACCCGGGTCTTGCCGACCGCACCTATGTCGAGCCCATCACCGCCGAGTTTATCGAGCGCGTAATCAAGAAAGAGCGCCCGGACGCGCTGTTGCCCACACTGGGCGGCCAGACCGGTCTGAACGCCGCCGTCGAGCTGGCGAAAGACGGCACGCTCGACAAGTACGGTGTCGAGATGATCGGCTGCGACCTGGCCGCTATCGAGCGCGGCGAGGACCGCAAGCTCTTTAACGAGGCCATGGCCGAGATTGGTCTGGAGGTCGCGCGCTCGGGCTATGCCTACAGCGTGGCCGACGCCGAGGCTATCGCCGAGCGCGTGGGCTATCCCTGTGTGCTGCGCCCGAGCTTTACCCTCGGCGGCGCCGGCGGCGGCATCGCTCACACCCACGAGGAGCTCGTCTCCATCGTGAGTCAGGGCCTGGAGCTGTCGCCCGCCCACGAGGTGCTGGTCGAGGAGTCCATTGAGGGCTGGAAAGAGTATGAGATGGAGGTCATGCGCGACCACGCCGGTAACGGCATCATCGTGTGCTCCATCGAGAATCTCGACCCCATGGGCGTGCATACCGGCGACTCCATCACCGTGGCGCCGGCGCAGACGCTCTCCGATCTTGAGTATCAGCGCATGCGCGTGGCCTCGCTCGCCATTCTGGAGAAGATCGGCGTCGAGACCGGTGGCTCCAACGTGCAGTTTGCCGTGAACCCCAACACCGGTCGCTTGATCGTCATCGAGATGAATCCGCGCGTGAGCCGTTCGTCCGCGCTGGCCTCCAAGGCCACGGGTTTCCCCATCGCTAAGGCCGCCGCGCGCCTGGCTGTGGGCTATACGCTCGACGAGATCGTCAACGACATCACCAAGGCCACGCCCGCCTGCTTTGAGCCCACGATCGACTACTGCGTCGTTAAGGTGCCGCGCTTTGCCTTCGAGAAGTTCAAGGGTACCGACCCCACGCTCACCACGCGCATGAAGGCCGTGGGCGAGATTATGGCGATTGGCCGCACCTTCGAGGAGGCCTTCGGCAAGGCCATGCGTTCGCTGGAGGACGGTCACCAGGGTATCTGCGCCGGTGGCAAGGAGGGTGCCGACAAGCTGAGCGACGATGAGCTCGCTCAGGCCGTGGCAACCCCGACTGAGCACCGCATTTTATTTGTGGTCGAGGCCCTGCGCCGTGGCTGGGACATCACCCGCATCCATGCCGTCTGCGGCATCGATCCGTGGTACCTCAACCGTATCAACGACATGGTGCAGGTTCAGGAGAGCATCCGCGGCCTGCGCGTGGAGGACATTGACGCCGACGCGATGCGTCTGCTCAAGCAGTACGGCACGAGCGACGCCGAGATCGCCGCGCTGACCGGCTCCGATGAGCGCTTTGTGCGCGCCTATCGCAAGGGTCTGGGTGTGGTTCCCAGCATGAAGACGGTCGATACCTGCGCTGCGGAGTTCTCGAGTGCCACGGAGTACCACTACAAGACGTACGAGAACATCTACCGCACGAGCCCGGATGCCAAGAAGTGCGTTGCCCCCGACGAGACCACGCCGGCGGACAAGCCCAAGGCGATGATCCTGGGCGCCGGCCCCAACCGCATTGGTCAGGGTATCGAGTTCGATTACTGCTGCGTGCACGCGAGCTACGCGCTGGCGGCCCGCGGCTTCGAGACCATCATGGTCAACTGCAACCCCGAGACCGTCTCGACTGACTACGACACCTCGGACCGCTTGTACTTTGAGCCGCTCACCTACGAGGACGTCATGGATGTCATCGATGTTGAGCGACCCGACGGCGTCGTGGTGACGCTCGGCGGCCAGACTCCGCTTAAGCTGGCGCGCATGCTCGAGGAGAGCGGCGTGAACATTATGGGCACCAAGCCCGATGCCATCGACTTTGCCGAGGACCGCGAGCGCTTCGCCGCTCTGCTCGATAAGCTGGGCATCATGTACCCGCCGGCGGGCCAGGCCACCTCGTTTGAGGAGGCCGAGGCCGTGGCCGCGCACATCGGCTACCCGCTGCTGGTGCGTCCGAGCTACGTGCTGGGCGGCCGCGGCATGATGATCGCTTACGATGCCGAGCATCTGCGTGATTACATGGCCGAGGCTGCGCGCATCAGCCCCGACTACCCGGTGTACCTTGACCGCTTCCTGGAGGGTGCGATCGAGTCCGACGTCGACGCCCTGTGCGACGGCGAAGAGGTCTACATCGGCGGCATTCTGGAGCATATCGAGGAGGCCGGCATTCACTCCGGCGACTCCGCGACCTGCATCCCGCCGTTCAGCTTTAGCGAGAGCCTGCAGGCAAAGCTTCGCGAGACCACGCGCCGCATCGCGATGGCGCTGGGCGTGCGCGGCCTAGTCAACGTGCAGTACGCCATCAAGGGCGAGACCGTCTACGTGATCGAGGCCAACCCGCGTGCCAGCCGTACCGTGCCGTTTATCTCCAAGGCCACCGGCGTGCCGCTGGCCAAGTGCGCGGCGCGCATCATGGCGGGTGATTCTATCGCGAGCCTGGGCCTGCCGAGTGACGAGCGCCAGCTCGATTGGTTCTGCATGAAGGAAGCCGTTATGCCCTGGGGCCGTTTCCCGGGTGCCGACGTTATCTTGGGGCCCGAGATGAAGTCGACAGGCGAGGTCATGGGCATTGCCAAGAGCTATCCCGAGGCGTACGCCAAGACGCAGCTGGCGATCGACTACAAGCTGCCCGATCCCAGCAGCGGCAAGGTGTTCATCAGCGTGTGCGACCGCGACAAGCGTCACATCCTTTCGGTCGCGCGCATCCTGCGCTACCTGGGCTTTGACATCTGCTCCACCGAGGGCACGGCGCGCGTGCTGCGCGGCGGAAACGTGACCTGCGAGGTCGTGGAGAAGATCAGCGGCCCGCACGATGGCGAGCGTCCCAACATTGGCGACCTGATCGCCGATGGCAAGATCGCGGTGATCGTCAACACGCCGTACGGCCCAGGTTCGCGCGGCGACGGCTACCTGCTGCGCACCGAGGCCGTGCGCCGCGGTGTGACCTGCGTGACTGCGATGTCCGCGGCCAACACGTACGTGAGCGCCATCGAGGCGGTGCGCGAGGACCAACAGGGCCACGGCAGCGCCAACGACATGGGCATGGACGTCATCGCCCTGCAGGACCTGCCGCAGCACACGGTGTAGACTGACCTGTCCGGCCGGGGCGGGAGGGGCCGAGATTTCCCCCTTTCGCTCCGGCTGCAAGCAGAGTCGCTCAGTGGGAAATTCGGCTCCCCCGCCCCGGCCTGCGGTGACTTGGCTGTACCGTGTACTGCAGAAGGGGCTTTGTGCGTCCGGTGGCAATCAGGGTTCCGGCAACGGTGGGCAGACATCCGGCGGTTCGAACGATGGCGCCCAGGCGGGAAAGCCCGCTGGTGACAAGGCTCAGGGTGGCAAGTCCGCTAACTCACTTGCGAGCACCGGTGATCAAACGGTGGCGACCGTCGCCGCGATCGGCGGCCTGGGTGCCGCGATCGCCGCAATCGGAGTCTTTCTTGCTCGTTTCCGCCGCAAGGAAGACTAGCGCGAGCGATTGACAATCGCACACGTTTCTCAAGAGGGCCGCGGTAACCGTCGCGGCCCTCACTTTACCGGAGCGGTCTGAGGACTCGCGTCTTTCGCTTCGGACTGCTGCGCAGGGTCAATCAGGCGGAGATCTCACCCGTGTCGGGTTTGCGATAGCTTGGCGAACATAATTACGCGAAATCTAGGATTTCTCAAAAACGCGAAGTAGATGATATATTGTACTTCGCGTTTTTCAGTTAATCTTAATTTTGCGAAGTGGATTGCCATGAGACTTATTAATCGCCCGTTCTACATGAGCAAGCTTTCCAAGGTGGCAGGTACGCCTGATATCAAGGTGATCACCGGAATCAGGCGATGCGGAAAATCGAAATTGCTTGAGGCGTTTGCCAGCCAACTTCATTCAAACGACCCCTCGGCCAACGTCATACACGTCAACTTCAATCTACTTGAGTTCGAGCCGTTGGCGGAATACCATGCGCTGCATACATATGTGGAAAAGCACTATATTGAGGGTTGCCGGAATATCGTCATGATCGACGAGGTCCAGATGTGTGAAGGGTTCGAGCGGGCTATCAACAGTCTTCATGCGTCAGAGAAATATGACATTTACATCACGGGGTCGAACGCCTTTCTTCTCTCAAGCGACCTCTCGACGTTGTTCACGGGAAGAACGGTGGAGATCGAGGTCTTTCCGTTTTCACTTGCGGAGTTCTCGGCGTATCACGAGATCACTTCTCCAGCCGAGGCCCTTGCTCGCTATGTCCGCGAGGGAGGAATGCCGGGTTCCTATATCTACCAGGACGAAAGGATGCGTTTCTCATACATCTCGGATGTGCTTGAAACTCTTATCCTGCGCGACATCAGACAAAAATATCGTATACGTAATGCGGAGCAGCTTAAACGTTCCTGCGAGTTCCTGATGGATAACGTCGGAAACATCTCTTCTCTCAAGGGGATGGCGGCCGAGCTTTCACGAGCGAACCTTAAGATAAGCGACAAGACGCTGGCTGTGTATATCGACTACCTGTGTAATGCGTTTGCGTTCTACCGGTTTCGTCGCTTTGACGTCTCAGGAAAGAAATACCTGTCGACGGGAGATAAATACTACCTGGCCGACCATTCGTTTCGCTACGCCGCGCTTGGCACGAAAAAGCTCGATTTTGGCCATGTTTACGAGAATATGGTGGCAATCGAGCTTATGCGCCGCGGATGGGAAGTCTACGTCGGCGTTCTCTACCAAAAGGAAGTAGACTTTGTCGCCATCAGGCGCGACCGCCGTGTCTATATCCAGGTGAGTGACGACATTTCCCAAGAAGCGACGCTGGAGCGTGAGCTTGATCCGCTGCGACGGATTCGAGACGCCTATCCCAAGTGCGTCATCGCCCGAACAGGGCACGAAACGACTGATTGGGATGGCATCAAGGTCGTCGACCTGGCACGATGGCTTATGGGTGAATCAGGCGAGCTGGCCGTCTAGCACGCGATGACGCGGGCTGAAACGAACGAGCGAGAATTTCGTCCCGCGAGGAGGCCAATACGGCCCTCTTCGAAGGACGGAATCCTCGCTCAATCTCTTGGCGGGATATTTTGCTCGGTCGATGATCAACGGTTGGTGGAAAGCGATGCCTCGTCCGTGTCACCATTCCGTGATTGCTGGTATTTTCTGCATGCTAAAATGAATGCATAAAAGACTTTATATTTGGAGGTCTCGATGCCTGCTTTAAAGATGCTCGACAATCTTGTTCCCATCAGCGATTTCAGTCACGGTAAGGGTTCGGCTGCTTTTTCGAAGGTTGGGGACGATAATCCCGTTGTGGTCCTTAAACACAATAAGCCGGCATTCGTTATTGTGACGCCCGATGAATACAGGGAGGCGAAGCAGGCGGAGGAGGACCTCGCCTTGTTGACGTTGGCCCTTAAGAGGACGGCTGCGACAAGCGATGATGAACTCGTTTCCCTATCTGATGTTATGGCAGAGTTGGGTGTGGGCCAGGACGAACTCGATCAGATGGATGAGGTCGAGTTTGAATGAGCGGGTACGAAGTCGCTTTCTACCCGGATGCTCTCAAGGATGTTAAGCGTCTGGACGGCTCCCAACGAAAGAACGTGCTTAAGGCCATCGAGAAAATCAGAGCGAATCCATTGTCGCAGAACGAAGGCGGATTCGGTAAACCCCTTGGAAACAAGGCCGGTACAGATTTGACAGGCTTTATGAAAATCAAGCTCAGAGGAAGTGGCATTCGGATTGTGTATCGCCTCATCAAGATAAAAGGGAAAATGGCCATCGTCGTGGTGGGCGCTCGCGAAGACATGGAAGTGTACCGAACTGCCCAAAGGCGAGCGGTTGATTTTGAGAAGTGGGCGGAAGAAAATCTCTAGCTTCATGGGTGAAAGACTGGTATGCGGCGATGTGCTCCAGACACACGGGTTTTGGCAAGGCTCTGGCGATTAGAGGATTCGCCAGAGCCTTTTCCTATCCGTGGGGCACTCCTCTTGGACAGTTAGTTCAGATTTGTATTTATTTGAGGCCGCGTGGAGGGCGATTTGGGCTCGATTGAGCTGTTTTAGGTGGTCTGAACTGATAAAGGCGTACGGGCAAGAGCGAGAAGGACCTATTATCGGGTCTAAAGCGGCCCAAACCAGTTTGTTAGCGCCAATTAGCACCGCCAAAAAATACATATCTGAACTAACTGTCCACCACCCTCTGTCGATTGCTCATTTAAGCCCAAAGTCAGCCAACGTACGTAAAGGTATGGTCTATGTAATACCAGATAAACAGTACATTTTTGCTTAATTGGTATTTGGTTGAAGAACCAATTGGTATGGCTTTTGGACCCCACTTAGCCGTCTACGTTCATTTTAATGCCGCTGGGAGAATTTCGAACTTGGTTGCGCAACTGCTCCTGTATGCTGATTCAACCTAATAGGTGGCTATCTGGTTACTACCAGTTGACCCCTTGGTAACGGGTGGGCCAATTGTACGGAATGTACCGAACACCCCCCCCGTTTGATGCGTTCGCCCATGCTGCAGGGCGCGCGTCCGCGACACTTCCGCATGTCGGAGGGAAGGAGTCCAGGTGCGTAGGAATTCCATTTTCACGAAACGGTGGGTGAAGGGAAGCGCGGTTCTCGTCGCAACAGCGGCGACTCTCGTGTTCGCCAGCCCCCAGCAGGCGATTGCCACGCCGCTCAAGGGCGTCGACTCGGCGACCGTTTCCCAGTCAGCCTCGAACGTCGTCGACATCGATTTCGCCGACGGCATTAAGGGGCGTATCACATTTCTAGAGGACGGCATTTTCCGTTACAACGTCGACCCCAAAGGCGAGTTTTCCGAGTACGCCACGCCGCGTAGCAAGTCCCACACGGCTAAGATTCAGGCCCAGCCCGACACCTCGGACACCTACAGCAAGCCGAGCGCAACGGTTGTCGACAAAGGCGACGCTATCGAGATCACCGGCGGCAAGGCGACCGTGGTTCTGGACAAGGCGACCGGCAAGATGAGCATTAAATCGGGCGACCGCGTCGTGGTCTCCGAGTCCGCATCCCTCGACCTTGATAAGAAGGGTACTGTCCAGACACTCGCCAAGGAGAAGTCCGAGAACTTCTTTGGCGGTGGCACCCAGAATGGGCGCTTCTTGCACACCAACCAGACCATCGCCATCTCCAACACTAATAACTGGACCGACGGCGGCGTCGCCTCGCCCAACCCGTTCTACTGGACGAGCGACGGCTACGGCGTGCTTCGCAACACCTTTGCCGAGGGTTCTTACGACTTTGGCTCTACGGACTCCTCGACGGTCACGACCTCGCACAGCGAGAATGAGTTCGATGCCTATTACTTCGTGGCAACCGAAACGGGCGCCTCGAACGTGGCGACCGAGATGCTGCAGGACTACTACAAGGTGACCGGCAATCCGGTACTGCTGCCCGAGTACGGTTTCTACCTGGGTCACCTTAATGCCTACAACCGTGATGGCTGGTCAACGACCTCGGGTCAGAAGAAGTGGGAGACCAAGGGCAGCAAGCCTTCGAGTGAGAAGGGCAACGTTAAATACGAGTCCGGCATGTCGACGGGCTACAAGCTCGACGGCACGCTTGCCGCCGAGACGCTCAACGGAGAGGGCCCCACGGTCGATACCGAGAACATGAAGGCGACCGATTTCGACCGCCAGTTCTCCGCCCAGCAGGTTATCGATGACTACGAGGACAACGACATGCCGCTCGGCTGGTTCCTGCCGAACGACGGATACGGTGCCGGCTATGGCCAGAACGGTTATTACAAGACCGGCGGCGTCAACTCCGACGGAACGAGTTCAGCCGAGCGCCTCAACGCCGTGCGTGCCAACGTCGACAACCTTAAGAAGTTTACCGAGTATGCTAACTCCAAGGGTGTGAGCACGGGTCTGTGGACCCAGTCTAACCTGGAGCCTGACAGCAACTCCGAGACCCCGTGGCGTTTGCTTCGCGGTTTCGCCGCCGAGGTCAAGACGGGCGGCATTACCACCCTCAAGACCGACGTCGCTTGGGTGGGCTCTGGCTACTCCTTTGGCCTCAACGGCATCAAGACGGCCTACGATACGGTGACGACCGGTGCCAACAAGCGCCCCAACATCATCACGCTTGACGGTTGGGCCGGCACGCAGCGCTTTGGTGGCATCTGGACCGGCGATCAGTACGGCGGCAACTGGGAGTACATCCGCTTCCACATCCCCACGTATATCGGTCAGAGCCTCTCGGGCAACCCCAACATCGGCTCCGATATGGACGGCATCTTTGGTGGCGACCCCATCATCTCCGCGCGCGACTACCAGTGGAAGACGTTCACGCCCTCTATGCTCGATATGGACGGCTGGGGCACCTACCGCAAGTCGCCCATGACGCACGGCGATCCCTACACGGGCATTTCGCGCTTTTACCTCAAGCTCAAGGCGCAACTCATGCCCTATATCTACACGAGCGCGGCCTCGGCGGCCAACATCGACACGGGCAACGGCGATACCGGCCTGCCCATGATCCGCGCCATGCTGCTCTCCGACAACTCCGAGTACGCCGCAAGCACCTCGACGCAGTATCAGTACATGTTTGGTGAGAACTTCCTGGTGGCACCGGTGTATCAGGATACCCAGGCAGATGAGAACGGCAACGACGTTCGCAATGGTATCTACCTTCCCAACTACGGCACCGACGAGAATCCCACCATCTGGATTGACTACTTCTCGGGTAAGCAGTACCGCGGCGGCCAGGTCCTCAACAACTACGATGCGCCGCTTTGGAAGCTGCCGCTGTTTGTGAAGGCCAACGCCATCGTGCCGATGTATGCCGAGAACAACAACCCCGAGGCCGTGAGCGACACCAACACCAAGGGTACCGACCGCAGCCAGCGTATCGTCGAGTTCTTCGCCACCGAGGGTGACGGCACCTTTACGCAGTACGAGGACGACGGCTCTTCCATCCAGAACAACACGACCGAGGACGATGCCTACGGCACGATCGACAATATCTCCTACGGCGAGCATGTGAGTACCGTCTACAGCTCCAAGGCCACGGGCGGCACCGCGACCTTTACCGCCGAAGCCTCGCAGGGTGGCTACAACGGCTACGACTCCAACCGCACCACGACCTTCGTGGCCAACGTGTCCGCCAAGCCCACGAGCGTCGTCGCCAAGAACGGTGGCTCCGCGCTCAACGTGGTTGAGGTCAACTCGCAGGAGGCCTTTGACGCCGCGAACCCCGAGGCCGGCCAGGCGGTCTACTTCTACAACGAGACCCCCAACCTCAACCACTACGGCAGTGATGCAGACAGCACCGAGGCCGAGCAGGGCGAGAGCTTCAACAACACCAAGATCACCACGAACCCCAAGGTCTACGTCAAGTTCGCGAAGACCGATGTCGCTGCAGCGGCGCAGACGCTCGCACTCGGCGGCTTCGTGAACGCCGATGCCACGCTGGCCGTCGACCGCCTCAACGAGAACCTCTCCGCACCCGCGAACCTTGCCGCTCCCGAGGATGCCACCACCCCCACGAGCATCAAGCTCACCTGGGGAAAGGTCGATGGTGCTACCTCCTACGACCTTAAGGTAGACGGTACCGTGTTCGCCGTGGGCGATGCGGCGGAGTTTACGCATGCCGACCTTGCCTACAACAGCAAGCATACCTACCAGATTCGTTCGCGCAACGCCGATGGCTACTCCGCCTGGAGTGACGTGCTCGAGGCGAGCTCCGCGCTCGACCCGTGGCGCAACGTCCCCACAGCTGAGAAGATCACTTGGGAGGGCTCGCTCTATAGCAGCCACAAGGCCGATCTCGCCTTCGACCATGAGTTCCAGTCGGGCGACGGCGGTTTCCACTCCGGTGGCAACGATCTGGGCAAGGCCCTGACGGTCGATTACGGCAAGGCCTACAAGCTTGACAAGCTCGAGTACTATCCGCGTGACGACGCCGGCAATGGCACCGTGACCAAGATGCGCATCGAGACGAGCCTCGACGGCACGCATTGGACCACCCAGGAAGTCGATTGGGAGCGCTCCGCCGCCTGTAAGACGGTGGCGTTCGACGGCGCCGTGGCCGCACGCTACGTGCGTATGACGCCGCTCGCCTCGGTCGGCAATTTCTTCTCCGCGTCCGAGATCGCCATCTACAAGACCGACGGCACGGATGGCTTCGCCGTGGGCTCCAACCTCAACAAGGCAACGATCTCCGATGGCGACTACTCCAACATGAAGAACTATCTGGGTCTCGAGAACCGTGGGTCCGATGCCTCGACGTTCAACTCGCAGATCCGCGACCACTTTGCTGACCTCAACGATAACGGCGTTTACGACGTGTACGATTACTCGTTCACCATGGCGGGTCTTGACGGCGGCACTAAACAAAAGGGCAAGGTCGCAGGTTCGCTCGCGGTGATTCCGAGCAAGACCGAGGTCGAGGCCGGTGATGAGATCACCGTTGATGTCTATGCGGCCGACGCTAAGAACGTCAACGCCCTGGGCGCTCTCGTCAACTTCAAGAGCGACCAGTTCGAGTTTGTGTCCGAGAGCATCGCGCAGGACGGCTCGACTGCCGGCATGGAGAACCTGTCTCGCGAGAAGGTCCAGTTCGCGGACAGAACGCAGACTATCAATCTCGCCTTTGCCAACCGCGGCGATGGCAAGCTCTACAACGGTACCGGCGCGGTGGCGAGTTTCAAGCTCAAGGCCAAGACCGCCGGCAAGGTCGAACTGCCCTCGACATCTTGGCTCATCGGTCCGGCATGCGACGCGCTTGAGTTTGCGAGCGACGGCACGGTGACGATGCCGGATGTTCCTCAGCCAACGGTCGCCGAGTACGGTCAGGATGCCTTCAACATCACGATGACCAACGATGAGCTCACGACCGACGACGGGACCAACGTCGAGAAACTTATCCAGCAGAAGAGCTATAACGCGCTGTTCGATAATAACGAGGACGACAACGGCTTTGAGTTCCTATGGAACTGGAGCGGCAACTGGGACAGCGAGGGTAAGCTTCCGAGTTACGTGAAGCTTCCCACCACGATGACATTCGCATTTAAGACGCCGTCGAAACTCGATAGTGTCGAGGTCGTTAACCGCAACGGTGGCAACGGAACCGTGCAGAAGATCAAGGCTGTCGTGACGTTCGAGGATGGCTCGACCCAAGAGTTCGCGGGCGGGGAGTACGATTCCTTCCGGGCTCGCTACGCCTTTGGCCTCTCTGCCGAGAACAAGGGCAAGAAGGCGACCAAGGTCGAGGTCACGCCGCTTGAGGCATCGGGTGACCAGATGCTCACACTGCGTGAGGTCAACTTCAACTACACGCAGGGTGTCGAGGCCATCGAGGGTGTCGAGCTAGGCAAGAACCAGACCGAGTTCTTTGAAGGCGACGTTACGCTCGTCGACGCCAAGGCCACGCCTGAGAGCTCCGGCTACCCCTATGTGACGGTCGAGAGCTCCGACCCCTCTGTGGTAAGCGTCTCCGCTGTTCAGGCTGGCGATAGCGTGAGCTACTACCTGCGTGCCAACAAGGCCGGCAAGGCAAAGATCACGGTGGCGTCGGTACTCGACCCCTCCAAGACCGCATCCTATGAGGTCGAGGTCAAGGCTGGTGTCGATACCTCTGCGCTCGTGGCAGCGCTTTCCAAGGCCGCGGGCTACAGCGAGTCCGTCTACACTAAGGATTCCTATGCAGCTCTCACCACTGCGGTCGAGGCGGCTCGGAAGCTCCTCGACGGCGGCCAAGGCAGCTATAGCAAGAAGGATGTCGCAGACGCCACAGCCAAGATCGAGAAGGCAATCGACGGCCTCAAGATGCGCCCTGTCGATGAGAAGATTCTCATCAACACGCCCGAGAACCGCAAGAACGTCAAGGTGGCCGGCTTCTCGAGTGAGGCCGACTACGAGGGCAGCAACGCCGTCAACGCTCTCGACGGCGACGAGCGGACGCTTTGGCACAGCGACTGGGCCCATGGGACCGGTATGCCCCAGTATCTGAGTGTCGACCTGGGCCGCGACTACGATCTCACCGACGTTACATTCCTGCCGCGCCAGGACGGCGGCACTAACGGCGATATCTTCGAGGCCGAGATACTGGTCTCCGACACTGCCGACGGTTATGAGATGGGCACCGCCGTATCGATGGGTACGTTTGCCTTCGACAACGACGGCCACGTACTCACCGACCGTGGCGACTGGAAACAGATGAGCTTTGGCGCCGCGCGCGGTCGCTACGTGACCGTCAAGGTGATTCACGCCGGCGGTGGCGACGTCGATGCCTACTGCAGCGTGGCGGAGCTCAAGTTCTACGGTACGGCCGTTCCCGATCCGGTGTCGAAGGATGATCTCGCTACCGCGATCGAAAAGGTTGATGCCGAGGTTGCTGCCGGCGACCTCAAGGCCGGTGACTACACCGAGGCCTCCTGGACGGCGCTCGAGAACGCCCTGGCGAGCGCCCGCGCCATCTTGAGCGACGAGAACGCCACGCAGGACGAGGTCGACCAGGCGCTCAGGGCGCTCGAGAGCGCCCGCGGCGCGCTCGAGAAGACCCCGGTGGCCCCGGTCGAGAATCCGACTAAGAAGCAGCTCAAGGCCCTGGTCAAGCAGGCGAAGGAGACTGACACCAGGGGCAAGACGGCCGAGTCTGTCAAGGCCCTGACGGATGCCATTACCTACGCCGAGGACGTCTTGGGTGATGAGAATGCTTCCGACACCCAGCTCCAGGCGGCCTATGACCAGCTCAAGCTGGCTATTGAGAGCCTCAAGGATGCCGATTCCGGCAATCAGGGCGGCTCGGGCAACACCGGAGGTTCGGGCAACCAGGGTTCCGGCAACGGCTCGAACGGTGGCGGCCAGACGAGCAAGCCCGCAGGCGACAAGGCCCAGGGCGGCAAGAAGAACGGTTCGGCGATCCCCAACACTGGCGACCAAACGGTGACGACTGTCGCGACCGTCGGTGGCCTTGGAGCCATCATCGCCGCGATCGGTGCCTTCTTCCACCGTCGCAATAAGGCTGAGTAGTCCCAGCGATAACTAAGCAAACGTGCCCGCCGCTCCACCAAGGACGGCGGGCATTGCTTTTTTATTTCAGCCAACGTACGTCATAGCAATCCCCGGTAGGTCGAGGGTGCTCTGCGGCGGCCCGGTGTTTTCATCTGAACGACTTTGCGCAGCAACCGGAGTGAAGATGAAAACACCGGGCCGCCGCAGAGCACCCACAGACCGCAGGGACGGGAGCAGCTATACTACTCTCAGTAGTTAAGGGTCGCGGATTCGCCGCGTCACCGCTCTCAACAGGAGGTCTTTGTTTATGGCAGATCAGAAGCCGGTTGTCGGGATCATCATGGGCTCCAAGTCCGATCTGGGCGTTATGGAAGGTTGCACCGCCGAGCTCGAGGCGCTAGGCGTGCCCTATGAGCTCGTGATTGCAAGCGCGCACCGTACGCCGGCGAAGGTCCATGAGTGGGCCTCGACTGCTGCTGACCGCGGCATCAAGGTGATTATCGCTGCTGCCGGCAAGGCTGCTCACCTGGGCGGTGTCGTGGCGGCCTTTACGCCGCTGCCGGTCATCGGCGTGCCTATGAAGACGAGCGATCTGGGTGGTATGGACTCGCTGCTGTCGATGGTGCAGATGCCCTCGGGCGTGCCCGTTGCCTGTGTGGCCATTAACGGTGCCAAGAACGCTGCCATCTACGCCACGCAGATTCTGGGCGCCTGCGACCCCGAGTACCGCAAGGTTATCGAAAAGATGAAGCAGGAGATGGCTGACGCCTAAGCGTTCCGCCGTTTCACCGCAGTATAAGGAGAGCCATGTCCGATTATCAGGGAAAACGATTCAAGGCTTCTCAGATTCCCGATCCGTCGAAGCCGGGTGCTGCCCGTGCGGCACAGCAGGGTCGGACATCCTCTCCTCAGCAGCCGCGCGCGCCGCGCCCCGTGACACCGGCGACGCATCGTCGACAGGACGCGCCGGCCGCATATCGTCCTTCGTCTTATAGCTCCGCTAAGAAGCCGCCCCGGTCTTCATCGCATGCCGCGCCGTCGGATTGCACCGAGCTGCCGCGTAAGAAGCGCCGCTCCATCATTCCTATCCTGCTCATCATCATCGGTATCGGCCTGATTGTCGCCGCCGCCGCTATCTTTATTAATGCCCAGATTGGCTATAAGCAGGCGAGCGATTCGTATCAGAAAATCGAGAAGCAATATGTAAGCGATAAGGACGCCAGCGGCGTGCCGATTATCAACTTTGATGCGCTTGCTCAGACGAATCCCGAGATTGTGGGTTGGATTTACGTGCCGGGAACCAACATCAACTATCCCGTGGTGCAGACCAACAACAACTCCAAATACCTCAACACGTTGTTTGATGGCACGTCCAACGCGTCCGGCGCCATTTTCCTGGATAGCGATGACACCGCGCCGGGAATGGTCGACCAGCAGACCACGATCTACGGCCACCATATGAACGATGGGTCGATGTTCAACGTGATTTCGGACACCACTGATCAGGCGACGTTCGATAGCATCGAGTTTGTGTATTACATCACACGGGATGCTACGTATAAGCTGCGACCACTGGCGACCAAAGTTGTCGAGGACACGTATGCCAAGGCGCGCACGCCCAATTTTGAGGGCGATGACGGGCTCAAGAACTACCTGTCCGAGATGCTCGACGGTGCCTCTGCCGTGGCGAGTGATGCCACCGATCGTGCCGCTTCGGCAACCAAGGTTGTAACGCTTGTGACCTGCCGTTCACTGTCGCTGAGCAACACGCGCGCTGTCATGGTGCTCACGCCCGTTGATGAATAAATTGCCCGAGAGTAGCTAATTTGGGACGGTAAGGGAGAAACGATGCTTGAGAGTGGCAAATTGATGCCTTCGATTGATGCTTGGCTGCGCGAGGCCAAGGCCGATGCTTCGGCGGCAGGCTGCGGGATGTATCTGACGCATAACGGTGTGGTGCGTGCGACGCCCAAGGCCGAGGTGCGCGGAGTCGAGACCGATGGCGTGGCACCAGGCCACAGGGTGGGCGGCATGGTCTTTGACTACGACGCCGAAAAGGTACGGTCTGCTATCGGGGCCACGCGCGCGATGCCGGGTATCGGCTATGTGCGCGTGTGGCTGGCAAGCGGCGAGCTTTCCGTAGGTGACGACATCATGCTCGTGCTTATCGGCGGGGACATTCGCCCACACGTGGTCGATGCACTGCAGGCGCTCGTTGGCACCATCAAGAACGAATGCGTGAGTGAGGTCGAGCGCGAGGCATAGAGGATTGCGTCGATAGAAGGATCGTTTATAAAAATGCCCACCGGTACGTGTGATACCGGCGGGCATTTTGCGTTTTGGGCGCGGTGAGCGCTATACGCGTGTCGCATCCTTGGGGCTCATGGTCATGCTCTGGAAGCGGTTTTCCATGTACTCGTTATCGAAGTGCTCTCCGTAGAACTGTGCGACGGGAATGTCCGGCTCCGTGCCGTTAACGCGCTGGTACCAGTAGTCGAGCGACTGCAGCGTCATGACGCCGTCGACCAGCATGATAACGGTAAAGATGACGGTGGCCGAGTAGCGGCTCTTCCAGGGGATCTTGTTGATAAGCTTAAGCAGCCTCGGCAGCAGCAGCTTGATCCAGATGAGGCCGCCCAGGCCCCACAGGCAGGCGAAGCCCGTGCAGGTGCGTCCGCCCGTGAGGACCACGAGCGGATCGGGCAAACCGAACAGCGTTATGTGCGAGTAGCTCCACGAGACCACGCCAAACGCGGTCTGCATAAACCAGCCCACGAACACCTCAAAGCTGGCGCCGAGCAGGGCGCTCACCAGGAAAATGATGATGGGGTTCTTTTTGTAGAAGCGGTTAAGCACCATGGTCATGAGCACGGCGCCAAATCCGTAGATGGGGCTGAAGGGGCCAAACAGCATGCCGGCGCGGTTCTGATAGACGCCCGGGTCGTCGACCGTCATGTGCCAGATGTCCTCGGCGATCAGGCCGAGTATGCAGCAGACAAAGAACACCCAGAACAGGTTGAAGTAGTTGAGCTTGATGTAGCCCTCGCCGGTTTCATCGCGGCCGAGCATGCCCTCGGCGGCGGCGTCGCGGTCGAGCATCTCCTGCAGGCGGCGCTGCAGTTCGCGCTCCTGACGCAGCGTGGGGTCGACGGTTGCCGAAAGTGCAACAAGGATGCCGAGCTGGATGGCAGGGCGAAGCAAGAAGGGCCCGATGCCCTGGAGCATCACGTCAACCAAAAGCTCGACGACGGTAAACGCGATAAGGATATAGGACAGGCGAGCGGCGTTGCGGCGCTGGTTTTTGATAAGGTCCAGGCCAAAGATGATCAGGATGACGGCGCTTGCCGCAGAGAGCATGATGCCGGCGACGATAAGGCCGACCGCGACGAGCGTGTTGTCACCGAGCTTGGCGGCGGCGTTGCCGTTGATGAGCGCGGTGATGACCTGCCACATAAAGGCGCCGACCGAAGGGAGCGTGCCCACGCCGGACAGGATGCACAGGACGGCGTACACCTTAATGATGAGGGGGATCTTCTTGACCTCCGTGGCGCTGGGGACGCTGGGGTCGAGTTCGTTTCGATCCATACATAACCTTTCTCGTTTTGCTGTAGGTACAAGGATACGCCGCCGACCTGCCAAAAGACAGGACGAACGTCCCAATTGCAACAATGCAAGCCCCAACGGCGGGCGAGACGCGTCGTAACGGAAGTATGCGGGATCGTCGGCCCCGAGGCGGTTGCCCAATAAAATGTTTGGCAACAAAACTGATTATTAGCTCGGTGGGCTTTTAAAAAGCGCTGCTCATGCGCTGGGGAGCACGTCGCGCCGTGCGTATAATAAGGCGGGTAACGCCAAAAATACGAGGCTCTGAGGGGATACCATGTCTCAAGAAACCATCCGCGCGGCCGAGCGTGCCGCGGGACAGGTGAACACCATGTCGACGTATGATCCGGACTCCGACCAGCTGCATGAGGAATGTGGCATTTTCGGCGTATGGGCGCCCGATCGCGACGTGGCTCGACTGACGTACTTTGGCCTGCGTGCGCTGCAGCACCGTGGCCAGGAATCGGCTGGAATCGCCGTGGGTGACGGCGGCACGGTTATGGTCCGCAAAGATCTGGGCCTGCTCGACCGCGTGTTCTCCAACGCCGACCTGTCGACGCTCTCCGGCCAGCTGGCCGTGGGTCATGTGCGCTACGGCACTGCCGGCGCCAAGAGCTGGGAAGCCTCTCAGCCGCACCTCTCTACCATCAATAGCGTCATTATCGCGCTCGCGCACAACGGCACCCTCGTCAACACCGACGAGCTGCGCCGTCAGCTGATCGAGCTGGGCGTGCCGTTCCTCTCCAATTCGGATTCCGAGGTCGCGACCAAGCTTATCGGCTACTTTACCCAGCGTACGGGCCACCTGCGCGAGGGTATTCGCAAGACCATGGAGCTCGTGCGCGGCGGCTACGCCATGACGCTCATCAACGAGCAGGCGCTCTACGCATTTCGCGATCCACACGGCATTCGCCCGCTCGTGCTGGGCAAGCTGGTGGACGAGGGTCTGGACCAGGCCGATGCCGCAGCCGTTTCGCAGCTGCCGTCGCAGGACGGCGCCGCGACGGTCGACTCCGCCGTCCGTGTCACGCGCGCCGGCGGCTGGGTCGTTGCTTCCGAGACCTGCGCACTCGACATCGTGGGTGCCGAGTACGTCCGTGACGTCCGTCCCGGCGAGATCTTGCGCATCAGCGCCGAGGGCCTGGTATCCGAGCAGGGCGTGCCTGCAGCCGAAGAGCCCGCCAACTGCATCTTTGAGCAGGTCTACTTTGCCCGCCCCGACTCCATCATGAACGGCAAGAGCGTCTATGCCTGCCGTTACGACATGGGTCGTCAGCTGGCACATGAGGAGCCTGTCGAGGCCGACCTGGTCATCGGCGTGCCCGACTCCGGCCTGCCGCCCGCGGAGGGGTATTCGCACGAGAGCGGTATTCCCTTTGGCGAGGGCCTTATCAAGAACCGCTACGTGGGCCGTACGTTTATCGAGCCTACGCAGGAGTTGCGTGCCATGGGCGTGCGTATGAAACTCAACCCGCTGCGCGACAACATCGAGGGCAAGCGCCTGGTCGTCATCGACGACTCCATCGTGCGCGGCACCACCATGGTGCAGCTCGTCAAGATGCTGCGCAACGCCGGCGCCAAGGAGATTCATATCCGCATCAACTCGCCCGAGGTCATCTGGCCGTGCTTCTACGGTATCGATACCGACGTGCAGTCGCAGCTTATCAGCGCCAACAAGACGGTCGACGAGATTTGCGAGTACATCGGCGCCGATTCGTTGGCCTTCCTTTCGGTCGAGGGCCTGCTGAAGGTCATGCCCAAGGGCGGCTACTGCGACGCGTGCTTTACCGGCCGCTACCCCGTGGCGATTCCCGAGAGCTTTGGCCGCGACAAGTTTATGGAGGGCTTTAAGCCCCGCAATCTGGATAAGCCGCTGCACTTTGACGACGACGCCGTGGTCGAGAAATACGACGACCGCAGCTGGGAAGAGGAGCACGGCGAGGCCTAAAACCTGCCATGTAGAGACAGGTTTTTTGGCAGGTTTTATCTGCTGTTTTGTTGATATGACGGCGCGCGCTGTTATGGCGCGCGCCGAAATGAACGCAACTATGAGCACCGTTTGGCGCCCGTGCGGCGCCACGGTAGTGGGAGAGGAAGGCTCAGATGAGCGACAGCAAGCATGTGACGTACGAGGACGCCGGCGTCGATACCGCCGAGGGCGGCCGCGCCGTCGACGCTATTAAGCAGATGGTCAAGGACACCAACCGCCCCGAGGTTATCGGCGGCATCGGTGGCTTTGGCGGCCTGTTCTCGGCCGCCGCGCTCAAGGATATGGAAGACCCGATCCTGATCAGCGGCACCGACGGCGTGGGCACCAAGCTCGTGCTCGCCCAGATCATGGACCGTCACGAGACGGTGGGCCAGGACCTGGTCGCTATGTGCGTCAATGACATTTTGGCTTCGGGCGCCGAGCCGCTGTTCTTCCTGGATTACGTTGCCATCGGTCACATTGAGGCCGAGCACATGGCAAAGATCATCAAGGGCGTGGCCGACGGCTGCAAGCTCGCGGGCTGCGCGCTCGTGGGCGGCGAGATGGCCGAACACCCGGGCGTCATGGCTCCGGCCGACTACGACCTCGCCGGCTTTACCGTGGGTGTTGTCGATCGTCCCAAGATGCTCGACCCCGCGAACGTTCGCCCCGGCGATGTAATCCTGGGCCTGTCCTCCACCGGCGTGCATTCCAACGGCTACTCGCTCGTGCGCAAGGTCATCGGCGTCGACGGCATCAAGCCGGGCACGCCCGAGGCCGCCGCTAAGGCCGAGGAGCTGAGCCGTCCGCTCGAGGAGCTCGGCGGCGCATCGCTGGCCGACGCCCTGCTGGCCCCTACGCGCATCTACGTCAAGCCGATTCTGGAGCTGCTGCGCGGCGGCGCCAACGTGCACGCCATCGCCCACATCACCGGCGGCGGCATCACCGAGAACCTCAACCGCGCGCTCGCCGACGATGTCGATGCCGTGGTCACCCGCAGCGGCGCCGAGATGGGCTGGGATGTTCCGCCCGTCATCACCTACGTGTCGCGTCAGGCCGAGCTCGCGCCCAACGAGGCATGCAAGACCTTCAACATGGGCGTCGGCCTGTGCCTGATCGTTGCCCCCGAGGACGAGGCTGCCGTGACCGAGGCCCTGGTCGCGCTGGGCGAGAAGCCGTTCCGCGTGGGCGAGTGCGTTGAGGGTTCCGGTAAGGTCGTGTACTCCGATGAGCGCTAGCGAGCAGATGGCTGCTGTCGAGGGCCTGGGCTTTGTGCCCTACACCCGTCCGACCGGCACCGATACGGCCGAGCCGCTCAAGATTGGCGTGCTTATCAGCGGTTCGGGTACCAACCTGCAGGCGCTGATCGACCTTATCGCCGCCGGCAAGCTCAACGCCTCGATTGAGCTTGTGGTGTCGAGCCGTCCTTCGGCCAAGGGCCTACAGCGCGCCGAGCGTGCGGGCATCCAGACGCTCACGCTGTCCAAGGATATCTATGCCGACCCCATCGCGGCTGACGAGATCATCGCGCATGAGCTGCTCGAGCGCGGCTGCGAGTACGTGGTGATGGCCGGCTATATGCGCATGGTGCACACGCCGCTGCTGGCGGCGTTCCCCAATCGCGTGGTCAACCTGCATCCGGCGCTGCTGCCGAGCTTTACCGGTGCCCATGCGATTGACGATGCGTTTGCTCGCGGCGTCAAGGTGACTGGCGTGACCGTGCATTTTGCCAACGAGATCTACGACAACGGCCCCATCATCGCCCAGCGTGCGCTGGCTGTTGAGGAGGGCTGGGACGTCGACACGCTCGAGGAGCATATCCACGCGATCGAGCATGTGCTGTATCCCGAGGTCGTACAAATGCTCGCCGACGGTCGCGTCCACGTGTTGGAGAACGGCAAGGTCGCAGTTGATGCGGCGCGTTAGCTCGTGTAAAAGAGTCGCCTTGGTTTCTTTGTGACATAAGCAATCGATATAGCCGCTTGGGGCATATGGAACCACATGTGCCCCAAGCGGCTTTTACCATCTCTTCGATTTCGGGCTCCTGATAACGTGACAGGTGGGACCGAAGGGGGGGTGGTTGGCTGCGCGCATGATATGGATATCAGCGGCGATTTCTCCATCTCGGTAAATAAAGATGGCTTCAAGTTCAGTATCGGTTCGAACTTCGAGGTAGCAACCCTGTTCAACGATTTTCTTACACTGACACCCATGTCATGAGCAAGGATAACTAGCCGGTATAGAGTTGCTTGAGCGGGTATGCGGCTGTTCAAGTGACCCATCGATTTGTTTAAGAAATAGTTAAACTACGAAACAAACGGCATGTGAGTAACTCGCGACTCAGTGAGAGTAAAAGGGATAGGAGAAGAAGGTTCATGTTTTGCCCCAAATGTGGCAGCAAGATTGGTGATGATGCGCGGTTCTGTACCGAATGCGGCTTGCCTTTGGGCGGGCTCTCGGGCAAGACTGCGGCCGAGGAAGGGCCCAAGGCCGAGCCGTCGGAGCGAGAATCATCGTCCACTGAAGTCATAATGGAACCCACAGATACCGAAACGGACTCTGCGATAGGATCCGCGAATGCCGAGTCCACAGCAGAACCGAGCCCCGAGCCGGTCTCGAAGACCGCGAGTAGCGGTCACTCCCAGATGTACAACTTCTTTATGCGACGCTGTCAGGTCGGCAACCGCCTAGTGCCGCAGTTTGCCATCATGATCGCCGCATTTATTGCCGCGGCAGGCATCGCTTACGCTGCTTTCATGCTCTACAAGAACGTCATCGAGCCCAATCTCCAGCAGCAATCCGTGCAACAGGAACAAGCGACCGAAAGGCCCAAGAAGGACGAGAGAGCGGCCGAAGAAGTTGTCTATACGTTGGAGGCAAAGTCATTGACGGTGTCTGCTCCGGTCGACCCTATGCTCAATCAGGGCGAGCGGACTGACATGGAATGGTCCTATCCGCAACTTAAGAGCTCCACCAAAGACGACGTCGCAGACAAAATTAACAAGGCGATTCTCGAGCCCCTTCAAATTGACGCGGAACGAACGAATCGAGCATCAGATAATGAGCAATCAGATGCTGAGTTGTACCCCGACGGCGAATTTCCCTGCATATCGAGAAACGTGACGGTTACGTACATGGATGAGAACTATTTCTGTATCCGTGACGAGCGCTATTCGACGGGATGGGGCCCGCATGGCGACACGGTTGTGACTGGTGTTATTTTTGATTTGCATACGGGTGATACTGTTAGTCCTCAGGACATGTTTGGCATTGATACCGAGGATCTTGCCAGTTCTATGAGTTCGGCAGTTTGGCCGTATCTTACGGAAATAGGCAGAGAGTATCCGTCTGATTACAACTCTATGCTCATGCGGAGCAATTCTTCAGACTATTCAATCAAGGGTTCAACATGCTTGTATGTGACATCCAAGGGGCTGGTGTATCGCACCGAAGACTATGAGCTCGGTACTTTTGCGGACGGCAATTGCGAGATTTTGGTTGCGTCCTGGGATGATGAGTCTCAAGTTGGGTCCGAAGTAACCCCTGATGAGGTCAAGGACGGTACAACGGTGAAAGTCGATAAGGAGGACTAACATGTTCTGTCCCAACTGTGGATTTGAGCTTGATGGCGATTTGCGATACTGCACCGAGTGTGGCTATGCACTCGAAGATGCAAAGGCGGTGCTGAACTCTGCCAGCAACGAAGTGGCAGAAGAGCCTTCCGTTATCAATGAGGCTGCGGAAGAGATTTTCGCTAGTGACGAAACGGAGAAGGAGCCTTCCGCCGGTGCCGAGGCGGGGGAGGAAAAGTCGCCCGTGGAGAGCGAGCCCGTAGCGGACGAAGAAGACGACCGGCCCAAGGACGACGTGTCGTCCGATGCAACGCCTTCGATTCCAGCCGTGCGCGCCGACCGGCCAAAGCCGAGCAATCCGGTCGCCAAGCCCGTCGCGGCGCCAGCCCCTGCGCCTGCGGCGAATGTATCCGCACAGAAAAAGGACCCCAAGGCGCTCTATATCGTCGGTATCATCGTTGGCCTGGCAGCCATTGCCATCTTTAGCTACCTGCTGTTCTTTAGCAAGTCCAGCGATGACGTTGCCCATTACGGCCAGGACAAGGCCATCGTGGTGGCCCAAGAATCCAAGATTACCCCGACCGACGCAAAGGGCGAGAAGATCAAGAAGTACTCGGTGACCCTGAACGGCGACAACGGCTACAGCACCAATGCTGAGGTTAAGGGTGACGAGGGCTTCACGGTAAGCCGGCTTCCCGATGTTAAACCGGGAAAATATACTCTTACCGTTAAGGACTCCAAGACCAAGGTTGAGTGGAGCGTTCCTGTCGAGGTGGTCGACAATTCCAAGTCCGATGAGGCCGTGAAGGATGTTTCGCTCGAGGTGCCTAAGGCTGACAGCGCAGACGCAAAGGCGGACGAGGGCGACAAAAAGGACGGAAACGCCGCTGCGGACAATGCTGCTGCATCCGCTGCCTATAAGCAAAAATGCCAGGAATATCTTGCGCGTTATGGTGAACCTCAAATGGTTGAGATTGAGGACTATATGTCAGCCCTTAGAGGTTTTTGCTTGGCTGATTTGGTTGATTTCGACAACGACGGCGTTTCTGAGTTCGTGACGGTTGTTAACGATATGAGCGCGGACGATATGAAAAGCGCCTGGGACGGAAATATTGAAGAGCTTCAGAAGTCCTACACCGTAGAGGTTTGGTCGGCGGAAGACGGCGGCATCAAAAGGATATATAGCCAAAAATGGCTCGACAACTCTAACGGAGGATCGATGTACCTGCCTCTTGTTAAGGATGATGAGCAAAACGTCTTACTTGGCAAGCGTACGTACGAAATGTGCGATGCGCTCAAAGCAAAGCTCTCAGGTAAACAGATAACCTATGGCGATAACTGGTCTTTATTCGGCAAAAAGGATGATTCGCTTTCGTTGGTGTTAAATCGCGAAGCTTGGTCCGTCTCTGTTTCTGGCGGTAATCTTGGAGACTATTACGCATCCAACGGCAAGGAGATATCCGAGAAGGATTTCAACGCGTTAAATTCCTACACAGATTTCAATCATCAATACTGCACGTATTATTTTGTTGACTTCTCAAGCTCAAGTCAGGGGTCATTTTCAGATGTGCCCGTTGTTGGTTGCAGCCAAATGTCCGACCGCACCAATAGCACACTAAAAAAGTTGGGGATTGAATAAAAGTTGAAAAAGGGGCATGGAAATTGCGTTCAGGCCCCTTTTCTTAGAGCAGCTGCTCAAGGTCAACAAGCCTTGTGTCGTTCACTTGGGCAGCTTGCTCTCGACATGCCTCCGTAAATCCACCCTTGCTAAACAGGTAATATCGTTGGATCGGCCTGCCCAACAATGTTCCGCGACGCATGAGCGTCTCAAGCACATCGACGTCAGCGGGCTCGTTTCTCCATTTGCACTCGCCAACGATGAGCTCCCCATCGGCGTCCTCAAGCACAACGTCAATCTCTTCTTGCCGGCGCGTGTTCGGGTTCGTGCCCCACCAAGAGCCGATTGCCTTGGGCAGCACATCCAGCTCGCTCTCAACAACCTGCCGCATCAACCACTGGCGGCACACCTCTTCAAATGCAGGGCCCACAAAGGTGGACAAATCATGCTTGGCGATACGCGCGGCCACAGCGGCTCCGAGCCCCTCCTCAATTGTTCCTGCGTACTGTGGAACAAAACGATACCAAAACCTAAACAGGTTATCGCAGATCCGATAGACTACCTGGCGTTTTGTTGCCTTTACAACAGGCGTGACGCGCTCAACGATTCGCAGCTCGATCAATGCGTCGAGCAGTCGCGCGACCTGTGGCGTTGCGAGGTGGGTAACATCGGCAATCTCTTTGGAGCGTACATAGCCGTTGGCAATGGCGGTTATGACGGCATTGTAGATAGCCGGGCTGCGGACCTCTTGCAGCAGATAGTTCTGGGGTTCGGCATACAAAAACGCATCTTGACGCAGCAGCGCATGCTCAAGGTTCCATTGAGTGGAACGCGCGCCATCGAGCTGTGATAGATAGAGCGGCATCCCGCCAACAACGGAATACAGCTCGATGACTCTTTCGATGGGTGCATCGGGAAGCATGAGCGCCGCGTCGAAGATGGTGAAGGGGTCAATGCGCAGCTGCATGGTGCGGCGTCCATAAAGAGGGCTTTGGTGTCCTAGTACCTGGTGTTCCATAAAGCTCATGGACGATCCGCAGAGTACGAGGAACAGCTTGCTCGCGTCTTTATGTCGATCGATAAGCGTTTGCAGGCACGACGAGATGCCCGGATCGCTTTCGGCGAGGTAGGGATACTCGTCAATAATCAGAACGATTTGCTCTGTCTTGGCGTGTTCGAAGACGGATTCGAGTGCAACCTGGATAGAGGGGAACGCTGCTCCTGCGGCGCTATCGCCAAGTATCTCGCGGCTGAGCAGCGCGAGGTTTTCGCTTGCAACGGTTTGCTGCCCGGTAAAGAAGATCACATGGGGTTTGCCCTGTGTAAAGACGCGAAGCAGGCTGGTTTTACCCACGCGACGCCTTCCATAGACTACGGCAAACTGAAAGGAACCCTTTTGATAGGCGGTTTCCAGGGATTCAAGCTCTTCCCGACGTCCAACAAACATGATGTGCCTCGCTCATATACGTATTACTAACATATATATTACTAACACGTATATGAGCAACTTTCCACCCGTCAATCGGATGGAACAGAAATGACAGCGTTTCTACTTAACGTGGCGCTTGAGTCTGGCATAGTCCTGAACTTGCTTTTTGCGCTTGGCGTTGAGGAGGTTGTTGAGGTCGAGCTTCTCGGCGGTGCAGCGTTTGAGTAGCTTGGAGCCGTCAAAGCCGTTTGACTCAATGTCTTCATCCAGATCGTGCTTGAGCTTGGTCCATTTATTGAGCTGCGAGCGCACGTAGGCCGCGGGACGTTCTATCTCGTTGGCGATGTCGCGTACGCTAGTGCCCGTTCCAAACAACTCGCGTATCTTTGCCGTCTCCTTGCGCGTGCGCTCATTTTTGGCATCGGTCTTGCATCGATCGCTGCAGTAGTGCCGTTTGACGCCACGATGCCCGGCAAGTGAATAGGCGCGTCCGCACTGCTCGCAATAACCAATTTTGACGGTGCTCAGCTTGCGTGAAAAATCAAACCAGAGCCACGAGAGATAGCTGTCAAAGGAGAGGAACCCTGTGGACTCGTTACCCTGGAACACATCCACGTGCGCGCCCGAGAGATGCGAGATCACGAGCGCCTGCACCAAAGCGGTGAGTGCATCGCGGTCATCATTTTCAAGTTCTTCGCGGCGCTCCTGGATATCTGCTTGAGGGTCGATTACATAGAAGCTCTCCTCGCTATTGCTGACCTTGAGTCGCGCTGAAATCTCCGAGCTGGAGTCTTCGTCCATGTAGAACATCGCCTGCAAAACACTGAAGTCATTGGCGGTGAGCTCGTGTTCAAAAGAGAGCACGTTGAGTGCAACGAGGGATTCTTCCTCGTCGATCATAAACATAAAGGCGTAGAAATATCCCGCATCGGATTCGATTTTGCGCACGATGGGCAGGCTTTTGAATGAGTCGGTATAATCACCGCCCGCCCTCAGGATAGTGGTGTAGATCTTGAAGGATGACCCGTTTGCCGCGCAGGTCACCATTGATTTCTCGATTCTTTCCAATGCGGAGACCTTTGCGATGGTGCAGCTCCCGTTGAGGTATTCCTGGATGCGCATGGCAATAAGTGCTGCCATCGCGGCATTGGCCCAATCGCGTACGGATTCTATTGCGTGCTTGCCAAAAAGCGGCCCGGTCTGTTCGGCGTAACCAAGTACGTTAAAGAGGCTTGCGCGGAAGGGCTGCTCCTTAACGGCGGTGGGTTCGATGCATGATGCCAGCCTGATCAGATCGGCATGGCGCTCGCTGTGTGCGGGCCCTTCGTTGCTTTTGTTGCCGGCCAGCTCGGTGGGCATGTAGAGTTCAAAGACAAGCTGGGCCTCGCCAACGGGCCTATTGGGTTCGTTCTCTATGAGGTTGACTTTCTTAAACGGAATCGAACCTTCAACGGTGCGTGTTTGGGAGAACTCAAACATTGTTACCCCTGTCTCTAGCTGCAGGTTTAATAGCGTAGCACGTTTAGGAAAATTACCCGGTCAAAATCTCTATATCGGATAAACGACAAATCGTATCTTGTGATCGTCAAGAAAAGGGGTAACGAGAAAGGACCCGATTATGCATTGCAAACAGTGTGGAGCAGAGATTAACGACGGCGCCAAGTTCTGCGGCGTGTGCGGAACGCCTACGGTCGCGGCTGCGGCCAGCGCGGTGGGGGATGCGATTTACGTCGAGGCCCAGCCGATTGAGAGCCAGTCTGTCGAGGCTCAGTTTCAAGCGGCGGAGGATGCAGAGGCCGCTGCTTGCCTGCAGGATTCGCTTCACGAGTCCATCGGGTCGCTTGGGCGAGCAGCGGTGATTTCATTGCTCTATGTGCTCTTTTTCAATTACGTGCTGGGAGGTGGCTCGCTGGGGCTCGACTATATGATTCTGCTGGCGCTACTTCTGATTGGCCCCTGGAAGGTGATTATCTCGCTGTACCGCAGCGGTGTAAGGCTTCCCTTTGTCTATGGTAGCGGCATTATCGGTATCACGATTATGCTAATCGAGCTTGTGGTTCTCGTGGGCCTTCCTGTCGTGGTTCTGATGCTTTTTTACTGGTTGGGCAGCGTGATTCACGGAGCGGTTCCGGTTGTTCCCGAATTAGCACCGATGACGATGGTGGCACTTTGGCCTATCGTCTCGGTTGCCAACATCATCTTCAAGGCAATCAAGCTTCACATGGCTCGCGCCTAGCAAGTAGCCCGTCGCATGCCTTCCGCGTGGGGTCAGGCGAATTTGAAAGGTGAAAGAAAAGGTTTACAGTCGAGCAAATTGTTCCTGGGTCTTTTCTGTTTGCAGGCTGTGGGCTATCGTTTCGATATGCTGAAGTTCTAGGGGGATTTATGTACTGTGCAAGCTGCGGGGCAAAGATCAAAGACGGGGCGCGATTCTGTTCTGCATGCGGAAAACCGTTGGATGTGGATGATGCGCCGGCGAATGCTCGGCAGCCGCTTCCTTCAGGTACACCAAAGGCGTCTGCTGATAGAAAAGCGACAAGCGATCCTGCTGCATCTCGCGCAGAGAGCGCTTCTCCGGCGCCCTCTGATCATATGTCCTTTGCGGCCTTTATGATGCAGCGCCGGCAGATCGGCCGTTTTGCTGTGCCTACGTTTGTCACCATTCTTGCAGCAATCATCTTTACCGCTGGTGTCGCTTACGCCCTGGTCAAAGCTTACGAAGCCTTTGTGCTGCCTCAAGCGCAGCAGCAGGAGCAGCCGGCTGCAGTCGAGAAGAAGTCATCTAAAAAGAAGGTCGCGGCAACAAACAAGAAAGCACACAAGGCTTACGAGGGCGTGGTTGCGCGTTACGAGGACTTTGCGAGCTATTGCGAGCAGAAGGGGGCTGGTGCTGCCAGCTACGACGACTGGGCCCAGGGACGCGGTGGTGATTCTGGACTGGGGCAGATATTCGTTTATAACAACCAGACTGCCCCCGGCTTTTTAAGCTACTACTATGCTTTCGATGATTTGAATGGCGACGGAATTGACGAGCTGCTTGTTGGGTTTGTCGATGCGCAGAACGATATTTCGGCGATTGTGGGTGCCTACTGCTTTGTTGATGGAGAGACCGTTTCGGTTATGCCTTCGTCGGAGATGGTAGAAGGCTCCAGCAATATGACGAATCAGTATGACGGTTTTATTGCTCAGGGTGAGAGCCAAGTCATTACTATCTGTAAGGACGGCATCGTTAAATTTACTTGTAGTCAGGATTGTAACCAGGCAGATTTCTATATTTCGCTTACTGCAAAGGGTCCTGAGGTCGTAGACGCGGTGCAAATTCAAAATAAGGAATTCGATAGGCAGAATGGCGCCTACTTGGTGAGGACCGTTGAGGATGGTGGCAAACCGCAGGAGGCGATGGTCCAGGGGCGTGAGGAAGCGTGCAAAATTCTTGACGAGCTCGCCGGGAAGTATCCGGAGGCCGACATTGAAATGCCGTCCGCAAGCAGCGATATGTGGAAGGCATTCAAAGGGGTGGAGCCTTCGGAGGGCTCTTTGAAGGACGGTTCTGGCACTGCGGACGATCGATCTGGCGCATCTCAAGCACCGTCTGAAGCGGCATCCGATGGCAGCGACGATGGGGAGGCCGCTGCGCGCGGCGATGGCGTGATCGCCGACATGGATGCGTTCATTGCAAACGCCAAGCGCGAGTTGATTGTGCCAGATGACGCCTCTATTACGTTCAGGGTCGCTGATAAGCCAAACTATTGGGAGGGGGCGGCAACGTACGTTTGGTACGTCGAGTTTTATAAAGACGGAAAGGTCGTAGCGTCTGCGGAATGCGGCTCCGAAGGGTACCCATGTCGGTCGATTATGGCCTATCACGAGAGCTGGTAACTTTAACCGAGCCGTTTTGGCATTACAGCGCGCGCAGCTCTTATACCTTTCTCCTTGTTCCATCCGACGAGTTTAGTTACGGCTAAAACGGCCGTTACGAAGAGCTGACCGAGAGGCCGAAGGTACTCGCCCGCTAAGCGGGTATGCCCCAAAAGGGTATCTGGGGTTCGAACCCTCCCGGTTCTTCGTCAGTTGACCAAAGGTGCGACATTATTACCGCTCATCGGGGGTGGCTAAATGAGATGGCTTGAGGGCTATAATTAGCCAAGCTAAGTTGGGGACAGATTGAGGCGCACAGGCTTTCGATGCGCCTGTCGACTCGGCAGTTCGCAATTTATTAGACACGCGGAACGCGTGGTTTGGGATTAACGAAAGGAATCAGCATGTCACTGTTCCATAGCGATAACGAAAAGGAAGAAAAGCACAGCGGAATTCTCGGTGCCTTTTCTGTCGACAATATCAAATGGGAGCCTGGCAACGACGAAGATGCCTCGCTTGTCTCATTCCGCTATCCCTACGAGGATTTTCCCAACGGGTCCTATCTTCAGGTTGCGCAATCGCAGATTGCCGTTTTTACCAACAATATGGGGGCGGGCAGTTCTACTGACGCTACGGGTGCCGGCGATTCTCAGGTAAGCGTGTTTGTCGGTCCGTGCAAGATCAAGCTCGACACGGGAGACAGCCGATTCGCCCCGTTCCGCAATGCCGCCCATTCGCTTACCGGCGGTAGTTCGGCGTTCCATTCCGTTGTGTACTTTATCAATACTAACTACATGAACGAGCTGCGCTGGGGCACGACCGAGCCCATCATCGTCCAAGACCCTGAGGAAGACGTCAACGTTCATGTTCGCGCCTTCGGTTTGTTTGGCGCACATATCGAGCAGAATGACTCGAGCCTGGTTCCCATTCAGGCGAGGAAGTTCCTCGTTAAGGTCATGGGCACGCGAGATCGCTATACGCGAGAAGAACTTACTTCCTTTATGCGGGCAAAAATCCTTGAGTATGTTCCTGACCTGCTTGCCAAGGCGATTGTTGACCAGGAGGTTTCCGTTCTTAAAATTGCGACGCATCTGAGCGACTTTTCGTCTCAGATGCAGGGCAAGCTCGTTAACTATTTCGATGAGTTTGGCCTCACGCTCGATAACTTCTCGTTCAACAGCATCAAGCCCTTCGAAGAGGATCTTGCCGCCATCAACGAGATGAAGATCCAGCGTAAGCGGAGCATTCTCGAGGCGCAGGGTAACGCTGCCCAGATGGACATCGAGTCCGAGGCACTTGCCAGGAAGCGTGCGCGCGAAGGCTACAACTATCAGCAGGAGCGCGGCATGGACGTAATGGAGAGTGCTGCGGGCAATGAGGGGAGTGCCGCGTCGGGCCTCATGGGAGCCGGCATGGGACTCGGCATGGGCGTTGGCATGGGCGGTGCATTTGGAGCTGGCTTCTCCAACTTGGCCAACCAGACCATGGGCTCTGTTGCTCCCATGGTTGGAACGGCTTCCGCGTCCGCAGGTATGCAAAACGGTCCCGTGTGTCCCAGTTGCGGAAACGTTAATCCGATGGGTGCTAAGTTCTGCCTGGAATGTGGACAAAAGCTCGAGCAGGGTGTTGCGTGTTTGGCGTGTGGGCATCTTAACCCGGTCGGTGCCAAGTTCTGCCTTGAGTGCGGGAACCGGTTGACCTCGCCAAGGTGCCCGAGCTGCGGAGCCGAGTTGCCCGAGGGGACCAAATTCTGCCCCGATTGTGGAACTAAGATCCAATAAGGAGAAGCAAAGATGAACGGTTCTGTTAAACGTGTCATTTTGGGCGAGGCAATCGTCTTGGTGGCGTGGCTTGTAATCATGTTTGTCTGCAAAAACGCGCTGATGAACCCTATCGTCTTTGCCATGTCGCTTGGCTTTGGGGTTTTGGCTTTTGCGGTGGCTTCGATTTCGGCTACCATGTCCGATAAGCAGTCCACGGTCAAAAGCACGACCGAAATCCATTATTTGCCGATTGCATTCAGCTGTGCCTATTTTGTTGTTGCCCTTCTTGCCAATACGTACTTTGCGTTTGTGGCGTATGGGTGGGGCGGCAGCACGATCCCGGTTGTCGCAAACGTTGTTCTTCTCGTTGTGCTTGTCCTTGTGCAGATGGGTCTTGGCTCCTATGCCCGCCGGGCAGACCAAAAGGTTGCCGCCGTCGTCGCAAAGACGGTTCAAACGGCGCAGTTCGGATCGTATGTGGGGCAGCTTCTTGCCGTAGCGGAGGATGCTCAGGTTAAAGCCGAACTCAAAGCGCTCAAGGATGACATCTCCTTTAGTTCCAACATGTCGCAGCCCCATGTTCAAGAGATCGAGCGACAGTTCTCCGCCGCGCTTGAGGCGGTCTCGAATTCCATGAGTGCCGATGAGCCGGCAGATGTTACGGTTGGCCTTGTCCATGATGCGCGCAATATCTGGAAAAAGCGCAATGCGGCGCTGACCGCTGTCAAATAAGGGCTCGCGCTGCTTTTTGCCAGGGCACTTTGATGGTTGAAGTGGGGGAAGCTATTGGAAATCAACGGAATAACTTGCGAGGGCTGCGGCAGCACCGATGTCGAGTTTGACCCCGCAACTCGAAAGGTTCATTGCAACCAGTGCGGTCGCGAGATGTACTATTCGCGGGCGCGTCTGGGGGCCACGGGCAAAATCGCGTTTGCCAAGGACAATGCCATCAAGTTTTTTAAGGGTGGCAACTTTCCGGAGGCCCGCAAATTTGCCGCAGACGTGCTCAATATGATGCAAGACAACACGGCGGCACAGTTTATGGTTGCGTACTGCGATGAGTTTTGCGAAGGTCTTTCGGGTTCGATGACGGTTTTCTTTAAAAGGGCCGAAGATATCCCTCTCGAATATGACGAAGTGCGTGACTTGATCGACTTGTTTGAGTCGACGCTCTACAACATGCGTGACTTTGAGGTTCAGATGGTATCGCTCGTGGTCGCCAATATGCAGAGCATGGAGGATCGGTCTCGACTTGAGAACTTTATCGATGCTGTGTGCCCGTTCTGCATAGCGCGGTATGCTTCGGAAGACTTTATGACTGCAGAGCGGGAGAGTTTCTATCAAGATATTGCCGCCAACTGCAATATACCCAGAACGTGTCTCGCACTACTCAAGGGCATTAGAGAGAACCCCGGGTCTCCCTATAAAACTGGTTCGTTTGCGTTACGAAGGAGGACTTCATACTTTTTCGAACACTATGTGGAGCCAGTCGGGCGCATCGTCAATTCGATGAAGGCAAGCCAATACAAGCAGAAGTTTCTTGTGGCCTATCAGCAGGTGTCCGAGCAATACCGAAGCATGGCCTCTCAATAAAGCGGATGGCGGGTGCTTACTCGCTTAAAGCTATTGGATGATCTAAACAGTTCAAACTGAAAGGTGGTACAGATGAGTGATTCGGGATTAGATACTGCCCTTATCGAGCGCAGGATCGCCGCTATTGGAACAAAAGTTGACCAGATGACCACGAAGGTCGATAAGGTCGAATCCCAAATGGAGGAAGTGCGGAAGGACCTTAAAAAGCTCCGAAAGGACTTTCTCGAGATGATGCTCGAACAGCGTCGTACCGCCGCACTTGAGCAGGCGACTACGGAGCTCGTGAGTGTCCGGCAGGAGATGGACAAGAAGTTCGGCAACTACTCGGTGGTTCGAAACACCATGGTCGGTATTCTCCAGGCAACCGATGCGGCGCTCGTGCGCAAGGCGACGATTTCGACGGTCTCCGAGGAGTTAATGATCTCTACCCCGGACTACTGGCTGGCACCTGTCCTGGTTGCCCTTGCGGCATGGATCAACAACAACCGAGATCTTGCAGAGCGCGCAATACGCGAGGCTGTCAAACGTGACAACGAGCACACGTCGCTTGCGATGGCTCTGATCTGCAGACGTAATAACCGCACGGCTACGTGCTACGAATGGCTAGCACGCTACTTCTCGACACAAAACGCCGCCCGCATCGATGCCGATGCGATGGTCTACATCGATGCCTATATCAACGGCATCTTCGGAACCGACGAAAAACACCTGTGCGACGACTATATGGCGGGCTGGATCGAGCAGATCAGAAATCAGAGCCCTGAGTTCGAGAATGAGCAGTCAGAGTCATGGGCGGAGTACTTTACCGGCTACGAGGAGGATATGAGCTCGAGATATCCGGCGCTCAAGGTGGTGGTCAAGGAGTTTGACTACATCAATAAGTATCTCGGAAAAGTCGAGGCGATCGAGAGCATCTCCAATGACTTCGCCGACCTCAAGGCTTCTGATGTTGACGAGAGGACGCTTGCCGAGCAGGTTGACAGGCATTTGATGGAGCTCGTTAACTCCGATGACTCCAAGGAGCGAAATTTGCGCCGCCAGGAGGAGTATCTTCTTGCGGTCAAGGCATTTGGCGGAGACGTGGAGCGCGCCCGAGAGCTCGTCAATCGTCGCCGCGATGAGAAGCGTCAGCAGACGATGAACATCATCGACCAGATGACACGCTCGATGCGCGACCAGAGTGCGTCTGTGGATGTGCATAAGAAGAAGACCGCGATTCAGTTTTTGGGTTCCTATATCAACGGTGGTTTCAACCGGTATCGCAAGAGCGATATCCCCGAATTTCCGCAGGCAATCACCCTTGACTTCGACGGATGGACAAGCAGGGCGGTTACCGGCGATGAGGGTAATGCGCTGCGCGGCGATTATGTTCGCTATGTCGGTGAAGAGAAGAAAAAGGAGCTCGCTGAGCTTGATGTCAAGGTTGCGAAGGGCAACAAGAGCCACAAGATGGCGGCCGTTGTCCTCGCTGTTTTGGGAGTAGCTTTCTTTGCGTTTGTAAACCAGGTTATTGGCATTCTGCTTCTTGCGGGGGCTGGCTATTGTCTAGTAAAGACGAGCCGCTCGGGCAAGCAGCGCGCTGCGGAGACAGAGGAGATTGAGGCCAAATACTCCAAACGCATCCAGGAAGGCTGTTCCGAGATCGATCTGGCGCTTAATCAGTGGAAGAGCGCGAAGGAAGCGGCGGCCGAGCGCAGCGACCTGCTTAAGCTCGATAAGGTTGCCTAGCCGATAGGATTGACTCGATAACCATGAACGGAGTGAAATAGATGACTGATGAAGTGGCTGATTTCGACCATAACGATGCTGCGATGCAGGACTTCGATGCATTGAGCGAGCTCGATAGTCTGTTTGAAGAGGACGAGCGACTGAAGCAAGCTGAGAACAATGTTTTGACTCAAAATCTCTCAGGCTTTGCAAACTGCTTTCCCGATTGGGATTTGCATCCGCCGGTAGCGTAGAAAAGCGCTTGAAACACAAGCTGCGATCATTTGGAAACATTGATGTTTCTGCGGGCTAGAAGCCATGGGGCTTTTGGCCCGCTGTCTTGCATATGCCGGTCGGCGGCATAGGGCATCAACCGTATTCTAGGTTCTTGGACGCCAGGCCGACTCGCTTCGGATCGGGCGCTACACCAACTTTCTCGAGACTACCAATCTGACAGGGCCTTGTCCGTATGTGGACGGGGCCCTTTTTCTCGGCCAATCTGGTTTGCTATACTGCTAGCACGTAGAAAGGAGCCGCTATGGGTACGGCAATGGTGCAGCTCAACACACGAATCGATCCTATGCTCAAGGCTGGTGGCGATGCGGTCCTGACTCGCAATGGATTGGGGCCGAGTGATGCCATTCGCGCACTTTGGGCCTATCTTGTCGAGCATCAAGCGTTGCCGGGATTTATGCTGGCGGATAAGCGTGAGCTGCCCCGCGCGAAGAGCCTTGCCGAGCAGGGGTGTGGCCTAGCTTTTTCCTCGTTGGGGCTAAGCGCTTCGGATTTTGCGCCAGCTGAATCGTCTGCGGAAGACTGGGATGCCGTACGCGATGATATGTATGACGCGATGATTGCCGACATGGAGGCGAATTGCCGATGATCGAGGCAAAGCACCTGCTTGTGGATACGAATGTGTGGCTTGATTATTACCTGCAAGAGGGGGCATTCGACGAAGCGAAGCACCTGGTGGAGCTTGCCGAGGCGGGAAAGATTGACCTTCTGTACGCGCCGACGACGGCAAAGGACGTGTTCTATATTTTGCCTCGGCGTCTAGCCCGGCGGAATGCGAATGGGATTAGCGTGTCGTTTGCCTCGGCGTCATGGGCCTGCATCGAGCATATGATGCAGGTGGCGACGGCCTCTCCGCTTTCGTTGGCAGAGTGCGAAATGGCGCGCATGCTTGGCAAGCGCATGCCGGATCTTGAAGACAACCTCATCATCGCTTCGGGCGAGACGGCAGATGTCGACTATGTGGTCACGAGCGACCGGCGCATGCTGGAGGCGATGCCCGAAGTTTGCCTGACGCCTGCCCGCGCTCTCGAGATGATTGGGATCCTCGACTAACCTTGCCTGTCTCGTTTCGCTATCATATGGGGCATTGTGAACCTCATGCAACTTTGGAGGACGGTATGGCGGATAACGCCGAGATGCTATTCTCGCCCGAGCTGGTGTTTTTTGATTGGGAGTGTGCGACGCCGGATGAGGTGTTTGCGCAGCTCGAGGACGAGCTCGCTCCGCGCGGCTACATTGCCGAGGGTTGGCTCGACGCCGTCCGCACGCGCGAGGACGCCTATCCCACGGGTCTCGCTATGCCGGCGGCAAACATCGCCATTCCGCATACCGATCCGGGATTTGTGGCCAAGCCCTATATCGCGGTGGTAAAGCCCGCTGCACCTGTGACGTTCAACGCGATGGCGGGTATGGGCGCCCCGGTGCCGGCGCAGATTATCATCAATCTGGGCATTGCCGAGCCGGGCGGCCAGGTTGAGGCCCTGCAAGCGCTTATGAATATCTTTATGGATGCCGACGCTGCAGCCGATGTGCTCGGCCAGGCCACGTCCCAAGGCATGGTCGACGCCATCCGCCGCCACTTTTAAATCCGGCAGTTGAGGACTGTCCCTAACTGCCGACAGAAAAGGAACGTCCCCAAGTGCCAAGTGCCAAAGTTGTCACCTTTGCACCAAAATGGTGCAGATTAACCTGTCCCCTTTGCACCAGGTGTGCCTCGGGGGCTGCGTTGTGACACAATGGCGTTTGTTCGATTCGTGATGTGAAAGGCCAAACATGGCAAACAAGAAAAAGAACCCCGAGGTCGCGCCGACGCCCGAGCAGCAGGCCCGCGCCGCCTCCAGCTCTCGCAAGAAGCAGCGCAAGACGTACGTGTCCAAGACCGTCAAGATTGTCCTGGTGGTCATCGGCGTGCTGGCGATGCTGCTCTCCGTCTCGGCCATGGCGTGCTCCGGTCTTATGTCGCAGACCGAGGACACCTCGGGCTACAAGCTCACCGGCGGTGTTGCCGCCACCATCAATGGCACCAACCTCACCGAGGACACCGTGACCAAGCAGATCATGAGCATGCGCACGTCCTATGGTTATACCAAGGACAAGGATTGGGCGCAGTACCTGGTCAACAACGACCTGACGCCCAAGAAGTATCGCAAGCAGCTCATCGACTCCTACACGCAGCAGATTCTGCTTCAGCAGGCGCAGAAGGAAAACGGCGTGACGGTGTCGGACAAGGAGGTCGAGAAGGCTTGGAAGGACGCGTGCAAGAGCGCGGGCGGTGCCAAGGCCTTTAAGAAGACCCTTAAGACCTACGGCTACACCGAGGACACCTATAAGAGCTCGCTCAAGGAGAGCCTGGCGCAGCAAAAGCTCAAGGAAGCCGTGGCGCCCACCAGCAAGCCCAAGGACAGCGAGATCGTCGATTACATCAACGAGAACCTGTCGAAGTACAACGATGCCCGCCGCTCGTCGAACATCCTGATCAAGGTCGATTCCGACGCATCCGACGAGGACAAGGCTGCCGCCAAGGCCAAGGCGCAGGAGTGCCTGGACAAGATTAACTCCGGCGAGCTGAGCTTCGAAGACGCCGTGAAGCAGTATTCCGACGACACCGGTTCCAAGGAGAAGAAGGGCGATGTGGGCTGGGACAAGCTCACCACCTTCGTCGACAGCTATCAGGCGGCGCTCGAAGGCCTTAACAAGGGCGACGTGAGCGACGTCGTCGAGTCGACGTATGGTTACCACATCATCAAGTGCACCGACTACTTCCATGTCGATAGCCAGGTCGATGACATTAAACAGGTGCCCAAGGACATCAAGAAGTATGTCTCCAACGTGGTGAAGACGCAGGCAGAGAGCACTGCGTACAGCGAGTGGCTGGAGCAGTACAAGAAGGACGCCGACATCACCGTTAACCCCATGCCCAAGGACGTGCCGTACAACGTCAGCCTGAAGGGCGTCACCAAGAGTTCGACCGACAATTCGTCGACGACTGAGTAATCATGGGGCGGTGCCCGCGTGAGTGCCGCCCACGCTATCGAGGAGGATTTGCAGATGACCAACGAAGAGCTGCAGAAGGAAATGATCGCAGCCATGAAGGCTAAGGACAAGGTTCGCCTGTCCATCATTCGCCAGGTTAAGGCCGAGGTGAAGAATATCGAGGTCAACGAGCGCCGCGACGTGACCGAGGAAGACGTCAACAACATGATTAAGCGTCTGATTAAGCAGACGAGCGAGACGCTGGAGATGTCCATCAAGGCCGGTACCGACCAGGACCGTACCGACAACCTGACCGAGCAGGTCAAGATTCTGGAGAGCCTGCTGCCCGCACAGGTTTCGGGCGAGGAACTCGAGGTTCTGATCGAGCAGGTTATCGCCGAGCTGGGCGCCACATCTAAGAAGCAGATGGGCCAGGTCATGGGAGCACTCGGCAAGGCCACCGGCGGCAACTTCGACAAGCCTGCGGCGGCAAAGATCGTCGGAGCTAAACTCGCGTAATTTGTTACGCGGTTTTACCAAACCGCGTAACGGCTTGACGCTGCAAACCCGTACACGCGGCAATCTGACGTTCAATTTCAAGGGCGCGACCATAAGGTCTGCGCCCTTTCATTTCACGTCACCTTGCTCGCGTGTACGGGTTTTCGCTGACTTATGCTCAACAAGGGCGGTTGGGCGCTCACTGGGGACAGACTTAAATGAGTGCCCAATGAGTGGGTGGAAGATTGCGGGTTCTTTACGGGGATGTAGTGTGGTCTGCGGAAACGTGGATCTTTCCGTACAATAGTTCAACTCGTGTAAACGCAGGGAAGGGACATCCATGGCAGACATGATCGAGATCAAGCATCTCAACAAGTACTTTGGCGACCTGCATGTGCTCAAAGATATCAACCTCACCGTCAAGCGCGGCGAGAAGCTCGTAATGATCGGGCCTTCCGGTTCGGGTAAGTCGACACTCATCCGTTGCGTCGATTATCTGGAGGAGCCCACGTCGGGCGAAGTCATCATCGACGGTACGCCGCTCACCAAAAAGAATCACCTGGAGATGGCTCGCAAGTATAGCTCCATGGTGTTTCAGCAGTTCAACCTGTATCCCAACATGACGGTGCTGGGCAATCTGACGCTCGCGCCCATCAAGCTGCAAAAGAAGAGCAAGGAGGAGGCGACCGAGATCGCCGTCGCCGCGCTCAAGCGCGTCGGCATGGCGCATAAGGCCGGCGAGTATCCGCAGAACCTCTCGGGCGGTCAGCAGCAGCGCATCGCCATCGCCCGTGCCCTGTGCACCAAGCAGCCCATCATCCTGTTTGACGAGCCGACCTCGGCGCTCGACCCCGAGATGGTCCAGGAAGTTCTGGACGTTATGATTGAGCTCGCGCAGGAGGACATCACCATGATCTGCGTGACGCACGAGATGGGCTTTGCGCGCCAGGTGGCCGACCGCGTCATCTTTATGGAGGACGGCCGCATCCTGGAGGAGGGCACGCCCGAGCACTTCTTCGATAACCCCGAGAACCCGCGTTGCCGCGAGTTTCTGTCCAAGATTCTGCACTAGGCGCGGTGATGGACATGACGGATATGACGAGGGCGGCCGTATCGCGCCGTCACTTTTTGCAGCTAGCGGGTGCCGGCATGCTCGCGTTGACGGGGAATGCGCTCACCGGTTGCGGCAACTCCGCCGGCGGCGGCTCCGACAAGGGCTCCAAGCTTGCGGCCATCAAGTCGCGTGGCCACCTGAACGCCGGCGTTAAGAAGGACGTTCCCGGCTACGGCTATTACGACACCGCCAAGGGCCGCTTTGAGGGCATGGAAGTCGATTTGTGCTACCAGATTGCCGCTGCCGTCTTTGGCGTAGGCTACAAAGAGGCCCGCGCTCAGGGGCTGGTCGAGTTTACCGACGTAACGCCCAAGACGCGCGGCCCGCTGATCGATAACGGCCAGCTCGACGTGGTCGCGGCGACCTACACCATCACCGACGAACGCAAGAAGAGCTGGGATTTCTCGACGCCGTACCGCACCGACTGCGTGGGCCTCATGGTCAAGAAGCGTTCGGGCTTTACCTCGATTGAGGACCTGGACGGCAAGGTCATCGGCGTGAGTCAGGGTGCCAACACGCAGGGCCTGATCGAGCAGATGATCAAGGACAACGGCTTTGGTTGCGAGCCCGAGTTTAGGGCCTTTAGCGGTTATCCCATCATTAAGAGTTCGCTCGATGCCGGCAATATCGATGTCTTTGCTATGGACCGCTCTACGCTCGCCGGCTACATGAACGAGACCGTCGAGCTGCTGCAGCCCGAGGTCAAGTTTGGCGAGCAGGGCTACGGCGTGGCGACCAAGAAGGGCTGCGACCTTTCGGCCGTGGTCGATCAGGTGATTTGCGATCGCCTGGCCGACGGCTGGCTCGACCAAGAGGTCAAGACCTGGGGTCTTGTATAGGCGCATCGTCCAAGGAAGGAATCAAATGCTCGAAGGATTGTTTGACGCCGACCGTTGGTCGACGACATTTCAAAACATGGGGCCCTTCTGGGAGGGCTTTGGCGTGACGCTGCAGGTGGTCGTTGCCGGCCTGCTGCTATCGCTGGTGCTGGGCACGCTGCTGGGCGTGTTCTCTACCACTCGTTCGCGCGTGCTGCGCGCCATAAGCCGTGTGTATGTGGAGTTTTACCAGAACACTCCGTTGCCCGTGCAGGTGCTCTTTATGTACATGGCCGGTCCGCAGTTTTTGCAGGCCATAACCGGTGCCTACCAGCCGGTGCGCATCGCGCCATTCGTGCTGGGCTTCTTGGGCGTGGGCCTGTATCACGCGGCCTACATCTCGGAGGTCATCCGCACCGGTATCGAGGCGGTTCCGCGCGGTCAGATGGAGGCGGCGCAGAGCCAGGGCTTCACCCGTGCGCAGGCGTACTGGTACATCGTGCTGCCCCAGACATTCAAGATCATTCTGCCGCCGCTGTGCAACCAGGCGCTCAACTTGGTCAAGAACACGTCGGTGCTGGCGCTTGTGGCCGGCGGCGACCTTATGTACCGTTCCGACAACTTTGTGAGTCTGTACGGTTACCTGCAGGGATACATCGTCTGCTGCCTTATGTACTTCATCATCTGCTTTCCGCTCGCCATGCTGGTGCAGTGGCTCGAGCGCCGCTCCAAGGAGCGTCCGCGTGGCGTGAGCCTGGCCGAGCTGGGGCTCGACAACGTAGAGGAGGCCTAGCGCATGGAAATCTTCAACGCGACCAACCTGCTCTACATTTGGGGCGGCTTTGTTAAGACCATCGAGATCTCGGCGCTGTCGATCTTTTTCTCGCTCATGTTTGGCACGGTGCTGGCGCTCGTTAAGAGCTATGCGCCCCGCCCATTCCGTATTTTGGTCAGCGTCTATATCGAGCTGTTCCGCTGCACGCCGAACCTGCTGTGGATCCTGTTTATCTACTTTACGGTGCAGGGTCTGGACATTGTGATTTCGACCATCGCCTTTACGCTGTTTACCAGCGCTGTTATGGCCGAGATTGTGCGCGGCGGCCTCAACTCGATTCCGCGTGGCCAGTTTGAGGCGGCGCAGAGCCAGGGCTTTGGCTTCTTTGCCACCATGCGCTACATCATTCTGCCGCAGACGTTTAAGACGATTATTCCGGCGCTGTTTAGCCAGTGCACGACCGTCATTAAGGACAGCTCGTATCTTTCGGGCATTAACGTGGCCGAACTCATGTACACGGCAAACGTCGTGATGGCCCACGCGATCGATCTGTCGCAGGTGCTTATGCTCTACGGTCTGGTGTTTGCGATGTACTTTGTGCTCAACTTTGGTATCTCGCTGCTGGTCCGAGCATACCAACGCCGCATCGTAGCCGCATAGTCCTGCTTCCCCAAGCACGGCACCTTGCCCCTCAATCGTCGCTTGCGTACATTTAGTACGCGGCGCTCCTCTTTCGGGGCAATCTGCCGCACTTGGGAAACCAGGACGGTCGTAAGTGACAAAATGGGAATCAGAAATCGCCTTTTTCTCATTTGTTAGAAAGGAATCGCGATGAGCGATCTGGAGAATAAGAAGAATCCCGTGGTCATTACCATCGCGCGCGATTTTGGTGCCGAGGGTCACGAGATTGGCCGCATACTTGCCGACGAGCTGGGGATTCCGCTGTACGACAACGAGCTGCTGGTGCGCGCGTCGCTGCGCGCGGGCGAGTCGCTCGATAAGATGGCCGCCTACGACGAGCGCCTGGCCGTGGAGAACATGGCGTTTTTGCCCGACCGCTACGACGCGCGTTCGTACTCGGACAAGTTGTTCCAAAAGATGAGCCAGGTGATTTTGGACCTGGGCGAGACCGAGAGCTGCATTATCGAGGGCCGTCTGTCCGATTACCTGCTGCGCAATAACCCCAACCACATCGCCGTGCTGGTGACCGCTCCCTTTGATGAGCGCGTTGAGATTGTGCGCAAGAAGCGTGGCCTCAATAAAAAGAAAGGTGCCAAGCTGGTCAAGCAGCAGCAGAAGGCGCGCGAGGCGTTCTACAAGCGCTACAGCGCTGGAAAGTGGAAGATGACGAGCGGTAAAGACATCGTCGTCAACCGCGCCAAGTTGGGACGCGAGGGCTGCAAAGATGTCATCGCGGCGGCCTACCGCTACAAGCTGGCGCAGCTCGAAGGCTAACCGTAACCGACCGAGAAAACCACCACAAAGGTGCCTGACCTCATCGTGGTGGTCGGGCGGCCGGCATAGAAAAAGTCCCCGCCGGGCGTGTGCTCGACGGGGACTTTGCCGTTTGGTGGCTAGCGCTGTAGGTGATTACTCGCCCAGCAGGCTCTTGGTGATGGAAGCGGCGGCCTTCTTGCCGGCGCCCATCGCCAGAATGACCGTAGCGGCACCGGTGACGATGTCGCCGCCGGCCCAGATGCGGGGATCGGTGGTCTGGCCGGTCTCCTCGTCAGCGACGATGTAGCCCCACTTGTTGAGCTCCATCTTGCCGCCGATCTTGGCAGCGAAGGGGTTGGCGTTGGTGCCGATGGCCGAGATCGCGACATCGCAGGGAATCTCCTCGATGGCGCCCTCGATGGCAACCGGACGACGACGGCCGGACTCGTCGGGCTCGCCGAGCTCCATCTTCTGGACCTTGACGGCGCACACGGAGCCGTCTTCGCCAGCGACAAACTCGAGCGGGGAGACGAGCGGCAGAACCTCGACGCCCTCGGCCTTGGCATGGTGCAGCTCGGCGCGACGGCAGGGCATCTCGTCCTCGGTACGACGGTAGGCGATAATGGCGTGCTCGGCGCCCAGGCGCTTGGCGGTACGGACGGCGTCCATAGCCACGTTGCCGCCACCAAAGACGACGACGTTCTTGCCGTGCTTGGTGGGGGTATCGTACTCGGGGAACTTGTTGGCCTTCATCAGGTTCACGCGGGTGAGGTACTCGTTGGCGAAGAAGACGTTGGGCAGGTTCTCGCCGGGGACGTTGAGGAACTTAGGCAGGCCTGCGCCGGTCGCCACGTAGATGGCGTCGAAGCCCTGCTCGAACAGCTCCTCGGCCGTGGCCATGTTGCCCACGACGGAGTTGTACTCAAACTTGACGCCCATGTCCTCCAGGCCGTCAATCTCGCGCTTGACGACCGCCTTGGGCAGACGGAACTCGGGGATGCCGTAGACCAGCACGCCGCCGCCGGTGAAGAAAGCCTCGAAGACGGTGACGTCAAAGCCGTTGCGGGCGAGCTCGCCGGCGCAGGTGATGCCGGACGGGCCGGAGCCGACGACGGCGACCTTCTTGCCGTTCTTGGGGGCCATCTTGGGCGTGGAGGCGAGCTCGGGGCGGTCACCCAGGAAGCGCTCGAGCTGGCCGATGGCCACGGGCTCGGACTTCTTACCACGGATACACTTGCCCTCGCACTGGTTCTCCTGCGGGCAGACGCGGCCGCAGATGGCGGGAAGCATGGAGTCCTCGCGGATGGTATCGAGAGCGCCGCCGAAGTCCTTCGCGCGGATCTGCTCGATAAAGCGGGGAATGTTGATGTTGACGGGGCAGCCCTCAACACAGAACGGCTTCTTGCAGTTGAGGCAGCGCTCGGCCTCGGCCAGCGCCATCTCCTCGGTGAAGCCCTTGTCGACGGGGCGGAAGTCGCAGGCGCGCTCGGCAGCCGGCTCCTCGTTATCGGGGGTGCGGGGCGACTTCATATCAGCAACGAAACGACCGTTAACTAGTGGCATGCGCAGCTCTTTTCCTCATAGGCCTTGAGGGACTCGCCCTCTTCGGAACGGTAAGCGGCCTGGCGGGCACGAAGGTCATCCCAGTCGACCAGGGTGGCATCGAAGTCGGGGCCGTCGACGCAAGCGAACTTGGTCACGCCGCCCACCTCGACGCGGCAGCAGCCGCACATACCGGTGCCGTCAACCATGATGGGGTTGAGCGACGCGGTGATGGGGGTGTCGTACTTCTGGGCGGTGAGGGTCGAGAACTTCATCATCGGAACGGGGCCGACGCAGAAGACCTGGCTCACGGCCTTGTCCTGCAGCAGGCGCTCCAGCGGAGCGGTGACAACGCCCTGCTCTCCGTAGGAACCGTCGTCGGTGGTGATATGGATGTGGTCCTCGTCGAGGAGCTCGCGGAACTGGTCCTCCATGAGCAGGAGGTCCTTGGTGCGGGCGCCCATGATGGCGTGCACCTCGTGACCGGTCTCGACCAGGTGCTTGGCGACCGGGAAGGCAATTGCCAGGCCGACGCCGCCGCCAATGACGGCGCAGGGGCCCTCGGCCATCTCGGTGGGAACGCCCAGCGGGCCCACGACGTCGCGCAGCGACTCGCCGGCTTCGTAAGTGGACAGCATCTCGGTGGTCTTGCCGATCACCATGAAGATGAACTCGACCCAGCCCTCGTCACCGTTCCAGCCGGCCAGGGTAAACGGGACGCGCTCGCCCGTCTCGTTGGCGCGGACCATGAGGAACTGTCCAGCGTGCGCATGCTTGGCGATTGCGGGCGCCTCGATGCGGAACTTGAACACCTTCTCCGAGAACTGCGTCTTCTCCAGGATCTTATACATAGAACCCCTCTCTTGTTAGGGCCGCCGAACCGTGCCTCCACGGAAATGGACGGTAGCCCGAATAAAACCGTACGCGCACAGGCGTTGTGCAGACATACGGTGCAAATTATACCCTCATGGACATGTCACTTACGTGTGTCTTCGGCGGTTGGGAGCAGGGTTTATCCACTTCGACCTGCCAAAGGGGGAGAGGTTTATTTTGGCAGGTTTTATCAGGCAAAACGGCAAAGGGGGCCGGCCTCGCGCTTCGGTGAGGCCGGCCCCCTTTGGAGCGTTGCATATGTATAGCGGCACAGGGTTTATTGCGACGCAGCCGCCGCGGCGTTTCCGCAGATGAAACCTGCCAAAATAAACATCTCTAAATGGTAGGTTTTAGTGCTTGCCGTTGGCGGAAGCGGCGCCGTTTACGTGATCGCGGGCGTAGATTACGCCGTGGACGATGGCCAGACCGGCGGCATCTGCGGCGCGGGCGCAGGTGTCCTGGAAATCCTCGGCTTCGCGGGCGCGCAGCTGCTTGAGCACGTAGTCTGCCACGGCCATCTTGCCGGGAGGGTTGCCGATGCCGGTGCGGATACGGCTAAAGTCGCGGCTGCCCATCTTGTCGATGATGGAGCGCAGGCCGTTGTGACCGGCATGGCCTCCGCCCACCTTAACACGCACGTCGCCGGCGGGAATATCGAGCTCGTCGTGGATGACGAGCAGCTCCTCGGCCTTGATCTTGTACTCGCGGCAGAGCTTGGAGATGGGCCCGCCCGAGGTGTTCATGTACGACTGCGGCTTGACCAGTACAATCTGGCGCTTGCCGTTCTCTTCCTCGGCATCGTTGATGTTGATGAGCGCGACCTCGGCGCCTGCTTGGTTTTTCCAGTACGTGACGCCGGCCTGACGGGCCAGCTCGTCGATCGCCTTAAAACCGGCGTTGTGGCGGGTCTCGGCATACTCATCGCCAGGGTTGCCAAGTCCGGCAACCATGCGAATCTTAAGCGGCTGTGCAGCTGCCATGTTCATCCTTTCGTTGATTTGTCGCCTGCTATGGTGAGCGACCCTGTTGCCGCTGTCAAATGGAGGGCAATTGAGGTTGTTTGGGGGCGTTTGGACGGCCGTCAAAATCCGAGGTGGACAGTTAGTTCAGATACGTATAAGTTCTAAGGACTCGAATTGCTCAATTCAATGCCGATACGTTGTTTTGGAACTTTAGTTAGTCCATATGACGCTGTTTTGAAGTCTACCCCGCTTTCAAATAGGGCGAATGGTATAGAGATAGCTGCAAAACAGCCTAATTCAATGTGTCTATTTATACGTATTTGAACTAACTGTCCAGCCCTGTTCGACGGCGCACGGGTGATTCGCCGTTTAGACCGGCGCAAGGCCGATTCCGGCCCGCAGAGCGTTGAGCCAAGCGGCCTGACGCTTGCGATAGCCCTTGATGCGATATCGGAATCGGACTCCTGCGAGTCGATGCATCGTTTGGGCGAAGGCTTCGAGTGCAACAAGGTCTTTCATTTGGTCGCGATTGATAACCAGGACGTGGATGCCCATTGCCTTGAGGCCATTATTTCGATTGCCATCGTGGATGCGAGCGTTTTGAAGCTCATGCCCAATTCCGTTGTATTCGTTGTCGACTCCGGCGGCCGGGCAATATAGGTCGCAGATGGCGTAAGGGATGCCGGAGGACATGTTAACCGCAAGAGTGTCGAAGTCGATTCGATAGTTGAGTAGCAGGCCTCCCATGGGCAGGCTGCAACATCCGAATCCGCCAAAGCGCATGGGCGCTCCGAGAACGGCTAACATTAGGGATTCGGCTGGGGATGCAGATCCGGGTCGGGCAAGCTTGACTGCCGTGCGAAACGAGGTGTATGAGCTACTTTTGGCGAAGCGCGCGACCGCCTCGAGATCTTCGATGGTCGTGGCGGGCTTGCATTTGTAGTGCGCCTGTTCGTAGCGGGTTTCGTTCTGCTGTTTGGCTGCCGACTGGCCGCCCAGGCAATCAAGATCGCCCGTCGCTGCGCAGCTATCGCCCTTGGGCCAGATGTCGTCATAGGCGATGGGGTAGGTTGCCTCGGGCGGAAGGGAGTAGGTTCCGAGCAGCTCCATAAGGAGCATCAAGGTTTTGGCGACCGATTCATTTTTAGAACAAAGCATGGCTGTCATGGCAGGAGACGTTGCGTAGATGTCGGCCTCGACGTGCATAATTGCACCTTCAGGAAGCGGAGCGGAGAGAATATGCTGAAGAAGTCGCTTGTCGGGGCGTCTGTTGTCTTCGTTTGAAACGAGAAGATCGAGTAGTTCGGAATCATCTTCATTCCAGGCGTCGAGTATCGAAAGTGCGCCAAAGTCTATCGCGTCATTATTGGGAATGCAGCTAGCCAAGGCCTGTGCTTGCTGTTCACTATCAACGGAGTCCCAGGGTAGGGCAGAGTACGCCCGTCGTGCGCGACGAATTGCGCGGAGGGCGGAGAAATGTGAAATCACGGTCGTCATAGCTATGACGTACTAAGTTGGCGGCAGAATGCGACCGCCATACCGTTCTTTTCGCTCAGCGGGGCGCTGTGCGCCATGAACGGCTGGGTGTTATGAAATCGATGGAATCGGTTGAGGGGATTGCAGGAAATTGAGCTCTGCCGCGAAGGTTGACGATAGCTACTGGACAGTTAGTTCAGATACGTATAAGGCGACGGGCATTCGAGGCGTTTCTAAGGGCCTTCGAGGGTGATTTGAGGGTAAATATGCGGCGGTTGTACTCGAAAACGATGAGCTTTGGGCGGCATGGCATCCGCCGGGGAGCTCAGAAGGCTCCGAACGGCCCTTTGGGGCTTTAAAAAATACGTATCTGAACCAATTGTCCAGGGAAGGTTGGCGAGGGATAGAAAAAGGGCCGGAAGCGAGCTTCCGACCCTTTAAAAGCATCAAAGATGATGCGATGCGCGTTGGACTACAGCGCGAAGTCGCCGCCGACGAGCGTGGAGACGGGCTCCTCGTGGTAAACGGCGGAGATGGCCTGAGCGAACTCCTCGGCGACCGAGATGGTCTTGATCTTGCCGCCGACCTCGACGGGAATGGCGTCGGTGACGAGGCACTCGACGATCGGGGCGTCGTTCAGACGCTCGATGGCCGGACCGGAGAAGATGCCGTGGGTGGCGCAGACGTAGATGTCGCCAGCGCCCATAGCCTTGAGCTCCTTGACGTTGGCGCACAGGGTGCCAGCGGTGTCGATCATGTCGTCGTTGATGATGCAGGTCTTGCCCTTGATGTCACCGATGATGCCCATGACCTCGGCGGCGTTGTGGCGCGGACGGCCCTTGTGGGCGATGGCCAGGTCGCAGCCGAGCATGTCGGACAGCTTCTTGGCGGCCTTGGCGCGGCCCACGTCGGGGGAGACGACAACCAGGTTGTCGGTGTCGAAGTTCATGGCGTTGTAGTACTGGCCAAACAGCGGCAGTGCGGACAGGTGGTTGACCGGGATATCAAAGAAGCCCTGGATCTGACCCTGGTGCAGGTCGAGGGTGATGATGCGGTCGACGCCGGCGCGCTCGAGCAGGTTGGCGACGAGGCGGGCGGTGATGGGCTCGCGCGGGCCGGCCTTGCGGTCCTGGCGGGCATAGCCGTAGTGGGTGATGACGGCGGTGATGGAGCGGGCGGATGCGCGCTTGGCAGCGTCGGTGGCGATGAGCAGCTCCATGAGCATGTCGTTGACGTTGCCGCCGGCCACGGACTGAATCAGGAAGACGTCGGCGCCGCGGACGGTCTCGTCGTAGCGGGCGTAAATCTCACCGTTGGCGAACTGCTTTAGCGTAAGGCCCGAAAGCTCGACCCCAAGGTACTCAGCGATCTTCTGAGCGAGGGGACGGTTGGAGGAACCGGAATACACGCGGATGGACTTGCGCATATTCTCCGACTTCTCGGGATCATTAATCGGCATTACCCTTCTCCTTTATACATCGAATGCCATATAGATGCCTTTTTGCATTGTAACCGTGCGGCGGGGTTAATCGGGTCTTGATAACGTCTTTACCGTCAACGGACACGAACCGACCACTCATCCGGTTGCGCAGGTCACGATAGAAAAAGGAGCCGCTCCCCATGGGAACAGCTCCTTAGATGCTTGGTAAAACGTTATACCTCGTCGTCCTCGTGCAGACGGCGGCGATAATCGGCGGCCCAGCCCTCAATGTTTACCTGACGGGCACGACCCAGGCCAAGTGCGTCTGCCGGGACCGGCTCGGTGATGACGGAGCCGGCGGCCACGAGCGCACCGTCGCCGATCTGGGCGGGTGCGACCATCATGGTGTCGGAGCCGATGAAGGCATCCTTGCCGATGACGGTCTTGTGCTTGTGCACGCCATCGTAGTTGCAGGTGATGGAGCCTGCGCCGACGTTGACGCCGGGGCCCATGGTGGTGTCGCCGATGTAGGACAGGTGCGGCACCTTGGAGCCCTCGCCGATCGTGGACTTCTTGATCTCCACGTGCGTGCCGGCCTTGGAGCCATCGAGCATGTGGGTGCCCGGGCGCAGGTAGGCGCGCGGGCCGCAGTCGACGCCGTTCTCGATGACGGCCTCGATGGCGATAGTCTCGTCGATGACGCAGCCGCTGCCGACGGTGGTGTCGGTGAGGCGGCTGTTGGGGCCGAGCTGGCACTCCTCGCCCACGGTGACGTGGCCGATCAGGTGCGTCTGCGGCCACACGACGGTGTCTCGGCCGATAACGGCATCGGGGCCGATCCAGGCCTGCGTGGGGTCGATGAACGTGACGCCCTCGGACATCCAGTGCTCGTTGATGCGGTCGCGCGCGATAGCGGTAAGCTGTGCGAGCTGGATACGGCTGTTGACGCCCAGACCGTCGCGGTAGTCGTCGCAGTGGAAGATGGAGACCGCCTGGCCGTGGCCCTTGAGGATTTCGAGCATGTCGGGCAGGTAGTACTCGGACTGCGCGTTGTCGTTGCCGATCTCGTTAATGTGGGCGGCAAGCTGCGCGCCGTCGAAGGCGTAGCAGCCGGCGTTGCACTCCAGCAGCGTGGCGGCCTGCTCGGGCGTGCAGTCCTTCTGCTCGATGATGCGCTCGATCTGACCATCGGCGCCCAGCTTGATGCGGCCGTAGCCAAAAGGATCGGGCGGGGTCATGGTCATGACGGTGCAGGCGAGCTCGCCGGTGGCGACGGTCTGCGCGAACTTGGCGACGGTGTCGGCGGTGATGAGCGGCAGGTCGCCGTTGAGCACGACGACGGGGCCTTGCGCGATGCCGCAGGCCTCGAGCGCGACCTTGACGGCATGGCCGGTGCCCAGGCGCTCGGTCTGCTCGACGCACTCGACTTTGGTGGCGCTGTTGGCGTAGGCGCCATCGATGAGGGCGCGCATCTCGTCGGCGTGGCTGCCGATGACGACCACGACGCGGCTGCAGCCGGCCTTGATGGTGGCGTCGACGATCCACTGAACCATGGGCTTGCCTAGAATCTTGTGCGAAACCTTGCAGTGGTTCGACTTCATGCGGGTGCCCTCGCCGGCGGCGAGGATAATTGCGGTTGCGTCCATGTGATCTCCTGTTACGTTATAGAGACGTGTGTTTGGAAACGATACACGGCGCAATATGATACCGCAGGCATATGATGAGCGCGTAACGATTGATGCGCGGCAGCTGAGGCTTGGGCCGGCGGTACGGCGTTTGCGCTGGTTGTGTATGGTGGCGGCGCTGCGGCGTTGACGTTTGAGCGAGGGGATGGGGATGCCCGTGGACACCATGCGAGAGGAATCGGGCAACGAACCCGTCGCGGCATTTTCGATGTCGCATCCGGCGGTGCCGGCGCTCTACATGGTGCTGACGTTGGGGCTCACCATGTTCTCGATGCAACCGGTGCTGATTGCGCTATCGCTTGCGGGCGGGTTGGCGTACGGGCTTGCGACGCGCGGTGTTGCGCGCACGTTGGGCGCGCTTCGCTGGCAGCTGCCGGTGATTTTGATCATTGCGGTGCTCAATCCGCTGTTTAGTGCATCGGGCTCGACGGAGCTGTTTCGTATTGGCATGCGTGCGGTGTATCTAGAGAGCATGGTTTACGGCCTGTGCATGGGCGGGCTGTTCGTGGCGAGCGTGCTGTGGTTTGAGGCCGCGGCGTCGATGCTCGAATACGACAAGGTACTTGCGCTTTTGGGCAACGCCGCGCCGGTGCTCGCGCTCATGATCTCGATGTGCATGCGGCTTATCCCGCAGTTTTTACGCCGCGGTCGTACGGTACTGGCGGTGCAGGATGCGATTGATGTGCCGGGTCGCGCGCCGGCCGATCCCGTGCGTTCGCGCCTACGGGCATCGAGCGTGTTGATGGGCTGGGGCATGGAAGATTCGCTGGAGCGCGCGGACGCCATGCGCTCCCGTGGATGGGGCGCCGCGACACGTCGCACGACGTACGCGCGGTATCGGCTGGGTCGCGGCGATGTTGCCGCGCTGGTTGGGCTTGCGGTGTTTGGTGCCGCTGCGGTGGCGGTGGCATGGACCGCGACAACGCAGTATTCGTTTTACCCGCAACTATCGGTGCCGGCGCCGTGGCTGGGCTATGTCGTGTACGCTGCCTGGATGATGCTGCCCTGCGTGTTGCATGCGATCGATGAGAAGAGGTTCGGCTGATGGCTCGGTTGGATAGGGGACCGGTGTCGGGCGCGGCATACGGCCCGGATATGCCGGCGATTGAGGTGCGGAGCCTGAGCTTTGCCTACCCCGATGCGGATGCTGCGGTGCTCGAGGGACTCGACTGGTCTGTTCCCCAAGGTGCATTTGCGCTGCTTGTCGGCGGTACCGGATCGGGTAAGTCGACGTTGCTGTCGCTACTCAAGCCCGAGATCGCTCCGGCGGGCGAGCGCACTGGCGAACTGCTCGTGCTGGGCGAGAACGTCGCCGACATGGATGTGCGGGCATCGGCGGAGCGCGTGGGCTATGTGTTCCAGGATCCCGAGAACCAGATCGTGTGCGAAACCGTGTGGCACGAGATGGCGTTTGGCCTGGAAAACTTGGGGCTAGCGCGTGATGAGATGCGCCGTCGCGTAGCTGAGACCAGCTATTTCTTTGGGCTGGAAGATTGGCTTCACCGCGATACTGACACGCTTTCGGGCGGTCGCAAACAGTTGCTGTCGTTGGCGGCCGTTCTGACGCTGCGCCCGCGCGTGCTGCTGCTCGACGAGCCCACGTCTCAGCTTGATCCGGTTGCGGAGAAGAATTTCCTGCACGCGCTGTTTCGTGTGAATCGCGAGCTGGGCTGCACGGTTGTTGTGGCGACGCATCAGCCGCGCCCAATGCTCGAATACGCGACGTGTGCGTACCGGATTGAGGACGGTCGCGTGCGCGAGGTGGCGGATATGGCTTCTTTGGGACGCCGAGAATCGCTGTTTTCCGATGACATGTTGGGGTGGGGTGCCATCCGATGTGCAAATAAAGGAGTATTCAGCAGGCGTGAGGACAATTTGGGCTCTCTGGAGCCGCCCGGGGACGTATCGAGCGCGAAAAAAAGTTCGGAATTGGACAAATCGTCCGAATTTGTGGCGCAAACGTCGCTCGAGAACGGCTCGGAAGCCTTCTCGCGCACGGATGGAAGCAGAATACTCCAAAAAATGCACGGCGGGTCGGCTACCACCCTGTCGGAAGGCTGGTTTCGCTACGATCGAGCGTCCGGCTGGGTGCTGCGCGGGCTCGATGCTTCGTTTTCGGCTGGCGCGGTGCATGCAATCGTGGGCGGCAACGGATGCGGTAAGTCGACGATGCTCTCGGTGCTGGCGAAGACCGCCAAGCTGCAGCGCGGCCGCATGGTGCGCGAAGCGGCCTCGGCGGCGCTGCTGCCACAGAATCCCAAGGCATTGCTGGTTGCCGAGACGGTTCGCGATGAGCTGATGGAATGGGCCTCGACCTGCGGATACGACGAGGCCGCAGCACGGGAGCAGACAGCGCGCCTGGGTCTGGCGGGCTTGGAGGCGCGTCACCCGTACGATCTTTCGGGCGGTCAGTGCCAGCTGCTTGCGTTGGCAAAGCTGCTGTTGATTGGCCCCGAGCTGCTATTGCTCGATGAGCCCACCAAGGGTTTGGACCTGGCCAGCCGCCGCATCATCGCCCGTGCCCTGCGTGACCATGCGAAGGCTGGCGGCACCGTCATCATGGCTACGCACGATTTGGACTTTGCCGAGCAGGTAGCCGACGACGTCGCCATGATGTTTGACGGCGAGATTGCCTGCGTGGAGCCCCCGGCCGACTTCTTTGCCGACAACGTGTTCTATAGGGCGTGATGGGATGACGGACTGTCGTTTCTCGCACTTGCTTGCAAAACTGGAGGTCCCGTTGTTGTTGGTAGTGCCGGCAGTGATGACTGCGGCGTTGCTGGCGGGCATTGAGCAGGCGGCGCTTGCCATGCTGGTTGTAGTGGCGCTGGTGCTTGCGCTGTTCTTTGCGGGTTACGAGGCATCTCGTCCGGGTTTGCGCCAGATTATGCCCACGCTGGTGCTGGCGGCGCTGGCGGCGGCGGGGCGCATCCTGTTTGGGCCTATTCCCGACTTTAAACCGGTGAGCGCCATCGCCATTATCGCGGGGGCGACGCTTGGTCGCCGCAATGGTTTTATGGTTGGCGCGCTGGCGGCGCTGACCAGCAATTTCTTTTTTGGGCAGGGCATGTGGACGCCATGGCAGATGTATGCCTGGGGCCTGGTTGGCTATGTTGGCGGTGCGCTGGCGCATGCCGGTGCGTTCGACCGTGCGGATGGAACCGTGCGCATGCCGGCGCTGATGGCGTACGGCTTTGCTTCGGGTCTGCTGTACGGCGTGGTGATCAACGCGTACGACATTATCGGTTTTGTACAACCGCTCACGTGGGCGGGCGTCGTGGCGCGTCTTGCCACGGCAGTGCCGTTCGATATCACACACGGCCTCGCGACCTGCGTGTTCTTGGCCGCCCTCTACAAGCCTTGGTGTCGACGGATCAACCGCGTTGTCGTGAAATACGGGCTGTAGGGCTGGTTGCGCCGGGGCGTGAATCAATACTTCCGAAGTACCATTTCAAAACTATGCCGGTTTACGGGGCTAGATTAGCGTAGGCCGACCATACCGGCTTTTTTCAAAATAGAGCAAGCCGTTTACCTGAGGTTTTATTATTTCGGAATTGCGTATGGTTGGGGGTTCGCGATTCAGCCCCGTAAACCGGCATAGTTTTGGAATGGCCGGCTGATATGACGGGCATCGTGGCCCTCAGAGAGCCAAATCGATCCGTTTTCCTCCGTCTCCAGACGTTCCCGGGGAATCAGTTGGCGGCGCTTGCCACGAAACTGGCCCATCTACTACGTTTAGCTTGATACCCCCGACCATGACCGCGTTTTATGAAAAACCGCAGGCTTTCTACCTGCGGTTTTCTTTTTGCGTTGTTCGCTGTGGTTGAGGGTAGTGGCTTAAACGTAGTAGATGGGTCAGTTCCGTGGCGGGAGGGCCGCGTGGGTTCCCTCGCGAGGTGAAAATGATCCCTTTTCCTCCGTCCCCAGGGGATCAATTGGGGCTAGAGTTCTAGCGTGAGGGTGACGGGGCAGTGGTCGCTGCCAAAGATGTCGCCGCGGATGCCGGTGTCGCGTACGTTGTCGGCGATTGCGTCGCTCACCAGGAAATAATCGATGCGCCAGCCGGCGTTGTTCTTGCGAGCATTAAAGCGGTAGCTCCACCAGCTGTAGACGCCCTCGACGTCGGGGTTTGCCGCGCGCCAGGTATCGGTGAAGCCGGCGTTGAGCAGCTCGGTAAACTTGCCGCGTTCTTCGTCCGAAAAGCCCGCGTTGCCGCGGTTGGACTTGGGGTTCTTAAGGTCGATCTCCTCGTGCGCCACGTTAAAGTCGCCGCAAGTTACGACGGGCTTGCCGCTCTCGCGCTCAAGCGCGCTTAAAAAGCCGCGATAGGCATCGTCCCAGGCCATGCGCACATCGATGCGCGCGAGTTCGTTTTGCGCGTTGGGCGTATAGACGTCAACAAACCAAAACTTGTCGAACTCGAGCGCGCAGACGCGGCCCTCGGTCGCGGCTTGGGCAACGAGCTCGGCAGCCTCGCCTTCGCCGGCGTAGGACAGCAGCGCAGCGGCGTGCAGCACGCGTAGCGGTTCCTGGCGGCTAAAGACCGCGGTGCCCGAATAGCCTTTACGCTCGGCGTAGCTCCAGGTTTGGTGATAGCCGGGCAGGTCAATATCGACCTGGCCTTCTTGCAGCTTGGTCTCTTGCAGCGCCAGGATATCGACGTCGAGTTCTTGCGCGATCTGGATAAAGCTCGGGTCCTTTTTTAGCACGGCGCGCAGGCCGTTGACGTTCCACGAGGCGAAAGTGTAAGTCTGAGGCATGGTGTCCTTTCGACGGGGTTGGCAGGCTTAAGATTAGCGCAACGGGGGCGGGGTGGGCTCCGTGGGCGACGGCGCAATCGCGGCCGCCCCGACCAACATGGACGGAGGACAAACATGACGCAAGCGATAACAGATCCCAGGCAGGCCTCCGCCGCGCTGGCGGAGCTGTTCAATACCCACGAGCGCGTGGTGTTCTTTGGCGGCGCTGGTGTTTCCACGGCAAGCGGCATTCCCGATTTTCGCAGCGTGGACGGCCTGTATCACCAGCAGTTTGCCTATCCGCCCGAGACCATGCTGTCGCATAGCTTTTACGAGGCGCATCCGGCCGAGTTCTTCGACTTTTACCGCACCAAGATGATCGCGCTTAACGCTAAGCCCAACCGCTGCCACACCAAGCTGGCCGAGCTGGAGCGCGCCGGCAAGCTCGACGCCGTGGTGACGCAAAACATCGACGGCCTGCATCAGATGGCCGGCTCACAGCGCGTGTTCGAGCTGCACGGATCGGTCCATCGCAACATTTGCCAGTCGTGCGGCGCGGTCTATAGCGCCGAGTGGATTTGCTCGCGCGAGCACGAGGATGCCGCGGGCGTGCCTGCGTGCCCCGCGTGCGGCGGCCGCATCAAGCCCGATGTAGTGCTCTACGAAGAGCCGCTCGACGAGCATGTGTTGACCGGTGCCGTTGCCGCCATCGCCGCCGCCGATGCCCTCATTGTGGGCGGGACCTCGCTCGTGGTGTATCCGGCGGCAGGCCTTACGCGATACTTTACCGGCGATACGCTGGCCATATGCAACCTTGCTCCCACCGATCAGGATGCAAATGCCGACCTGCTGATTTCTTGCGACATCGCGGCCGCGTTTGCGTTCTAGCCCGCGCGCGCGGATACAATAGAAAGACTGAGTGCAAAGCGACCCCGCCGCCAGCTCCCCAGACTCGGCGGCGTGGGCATTTTAGGAGGATGTTCATGGCGAACGACAGCAAGACATGGCGGTGCGGAAAGTACGAGCTCAGCTTTGACCGTCCGCGCATCATGGGCGTCCTCAACGTGACGCCCGATTCGTTTAGCGATGGCGGGGAGCACTTCGATCCGGATGCCGCCATCGAGTACGGCCTGGCGATGCTCGACGCCGGCGCCGACATCATCGACGTGGGCGGCGAGTCCACGCGCCCCGGCTTTACCCCGGTCAACCCCGACGAGGAGGCTCGCCGCGTGCTGCCCGTGGTGCGCGCGCTGGCCAAGGAGGGCGCCATCGTCTCGATCGACACACGCCATGTGGCGGTTGCCAAGGCGGCCGTGCGCTGCGGCGCCTCGATCGTCAACGACGTGACCGGCTTCACCGATCCCAAGATGGTTGAGTTCGTTAAGACGAGCACCTGCGGCGTCATCGTGATGCATGCCGGCGAGGTTGCCGCGCCCGCCCGCACGCACGCAACGGTGCAGCTCGATACCTCGGCAGCGGCGTTTGTTGCCGAGAAGGCGCGTGAGGCGGCTGCCGAGGCCGCGCGTGAGGCCGAGAAGCCGGCCCGTCGCCGTCGCGGCAAGTTGCTGGGCGAGCCTAAGCCGGAGGCCAAGCTTCCGGGCGGCGTGGTGCAGCCCTCGTTGCCGTTTGGCGAACCGGAGCCCACGTCCGAGCCTTCAAACGAGCAGGAGACGCCGGTCGCCGAGCAGGCTGCTGTCGCCGAGACCGTCGCGCCCGCGCCCGAGGCCGCGCCCGCAGCCACCGAGGCCGCATCGGAGTCCAATGACCGCCTGGCCACCATGATGCGCCGCAGCGCCCGCCGCGAGGAAGCCTACGTGCCCACCTCGCAGCTCCGCCGCTTCACCCTGCCCGATTCGGCGCCCATCATGCGCCGCGTCATGGGCTTTCTGTCCGACCAGGCCCGCACACTCATCCATGCCGGCGTGTCGCGCGACCGCATCTGCATCGATCCTGGCCCGGGCTTTGGTAAGTCGGCTAACGAGGACATCGTCATCCAGCGCGAGACTGCCAAGATGGCGTCACTGGGCTATCCGCTCATGTGCGCCGTGTCGCGCAAGCGCTTTGTGGGCGCCGTCTCGGGCGTGACCGAGGCCGCCGAGCGCGATGCCGCTACGTTTGGCGTGTGCCTGGGCGCCATCCAGGCCGGTGCCAACATCGTGCGCGTGCACGACGCCGCGGGTTTTGCGCAGTTCCTGAACGGTTACTGGGCGGTTGCCAAGCCGCAGCCGCGCCGCGCGTTTGTGGCTGTGGGCTCCAACCTGGGGCATCGCTGCGACAACATCCGCGCTGCACGCGAGATGATCGCCGAGATTCCACTCACCTGCGTGTCCAACTCCTCCAAGATTTACGAGAGCGAGCCGGCCTACGAGACGCGCCAGGACGCGTTTGCCAACGCCGTCATCGAGATTAAGACCGAGCTGGCGCCGCTGGTGCTGCTCGATGAACTCATGAAGATCGAGGCCGAGCTGGGGCGCGACCGCTCCAAGAAGGCCAAGGCCAACGGTCCGCGCACCATCGACCTGGACCTGCTGTGGATGGACGGCGAGACCCACGGCGGCAAAAAGCTGCGCCTGCCGCATCCGCTGATCGGCGAGCGCGATTTTGTGCTGGTGCCGCTCGAGGACTTGATGCACGACCCGGCGCGGTTCTTCCGCTACAACGGCGTCGAGGTCAAGGAGCCCGAGGACCGCGTGGGTCATATCGTGGGCGAATTGGGGCGTATGTAGATGATCGAGATGAATGCTGTTGCCGCCGGTACCGAGCTTGACGCGGCGCGTGACGCGGGCCGCGAGGGTGCGTCCGCGGGCTGGTGCGCTTGGAGCACGGGCGAGGCATCGTTGACGTTTTCGCTGGTCGTGCGCCCGGATGTGAACATGCATGCCTTCCACGGCCTGCCGTTTGTGGCCGCGATGGGCATGATGGACGCGCTCGTGGGAACGGCTGCGGCACCGGGGCTGGGCCTTGCCGACAAGGTGGGTATTCAGTGGCCGAGCGACATCGTGTGCGGTGCGCCTGCGTTTGAGACGTCGTTCGCGCGCGTCACCGTCAACGGCGGCGCCGGTGCTGCGGGTATGTTCGGTGCCGTAACGGTGGATATTGAACGTTCGGCGCTGAGCGAGCTTTGTGTGGATGTGGCTGACGAAGCGCTGGTCGAGGTGCTGTCCGCCGCCGTGCTGACCCGCGTGGACGCCTGGGCGGTTGTTGCCAACACGCCGCAGGGCGCTGCCGGTCCGCTGGCCCCCGTGTTGGGCGAGTATTTCGATATGGTGCCGCTGCTGGGTCGCCAAGTTGCGGCGGTGTCGCCCAACGGCTTGCCGCTTGCGGTTGGTGTATTTGCGGGCCTGGACATCTGGGGTCGTGCGACCATCAAGACCGATGCCGGCGAGCAGGAGTTTCCGCCCGAGGCCGTACGCATTCGCGGGCTGTAGCGCGGGGCGCCAACGCTCAAAGATAACGATGACAGCGAAGCCCTCTTCGGCCTGCACCGGGGAGGGCTTTTGTGTGACCCGAGAGAATGGCCGCGTCGGTCCTATTCCTCAAAATTGAAAATTTTTCGGTTTTGAGGAATGGGCTTGGCGAACGTTTGCGGGGGCTGTGACATCGGGCGTGCTCGACTTAAGCCCCGTCTTACCCCAGCTCCTGCATGCGGCGGTAGATTTCGCAGATACCCTTGATGGTGAGCTGTCCATCGACCACGTCGAAGGCATCGGTCGAATCGGCGACGATGCCGGCGAGACCGCCCGTGGCGATAACGGTGGCATCCTCGCGGCCCAGCTCGCGCTTCATGCGCGCGACCAGGCCCTCGGCCATGGCGGCGGCGCCCATCACGGCTCCGACCTTGATGCACTCCTCGGTATCGCGGCCGATGGCGTGCTCCGGCGCCTCGAGCGGAACGCTGGCGAGCTTGGCGGCACGGGCGGCAAGCGCGTCCATGGAGATGCGGATGCCCGGCGCGATCGCTCCGCCAATGTAATAACCGTCCTTATCGATGACGTCGATATTGGTCGCGGTGCCAAAGTCCACCACGATTGCCGGGGCGCCGTAGAAGGTCTCGGCCGCAACGGCGTTGGCGACGCGATCGGCACCTACGGCCTGGGGGCGCGCCGCGCGCAGCTTGGTTACGGCGGCCGTCTGCGGCCCGATGACGATGGCGTCCGCGGCAATGCGGTCGGCCACGGCGTGCCACTCGCGCGAGAGCTGCGGCACCACGCCGGCAAAGGCGATCGCGTCGACCGCGCCGAGCGAGAGGTCGTACATCTTAAAGAAACCCATCAGGCGCACATGGATCTCGTCGGCGGTATAAGAGCGGTCGGTGGGCATGCGCCACGACTGCACCAGCTCGTCTCCGTCAAACAGGCCCATGGCCGTCTGCGTATTTCCCATATCGATAGCGAGCAGCATGTCTACTCCCGGTGTTGGCATAAAAGGACGCGCACCATTGTATACGTGCCGTCGACGGCGCTCGGCTGCGATTCGTTTACGGTGATAGGGGCTGAGGGGTTTTAAATATGAAGGAATTATGCTCTACGAGATTTTCCTTGCCGTTTACCGAACTCCCGCGTAATATTCTTTCTTGCGCACATGAGGCGCCCAGACATTGCGGGGTGGAGCAGTCTGGTAGCTCGCCGGGCTCATAACCCGGAGGTCGTAGGTTCAAATCCTGCCCCCGCGACCAAGACTTTTAGCAGCTCAGAGGCATTGTTTCTCTGGGCTGTTTCTTTTTTGACTTTCAATCTTGGTCGAATTTTGGTCGAAATCAATTAATAACGGCATTTTTCGAACAGGATGCCTGATTGAACCATCTCCACACTGGTTGACGCCGGTTGGCGACGAGTTCAGCAGGACCGTTCGGCGCTCCTCCACACTTTCTGCGCTTTATTTGAGAGTTACCAGACAAGAATGACGAAGTCCCTCTAGCTCTGGCGGGCCTATGCCGTGGGCATGGGTGGGGCCCCACCGGGGGCGGGCCTTATTTGGAAAGAGGCAGTTACAAGACCGTAGATTGCTCTTGGTCGAATTGGCCTGAAATGAGATTCGGGTCGCTACGCCCATTATCTAAAATGGTGACATCTGAGCTGTAACAAAGGCGCCGCTATATGAATACGGTCTACGATGCTCTTGACCCTATCGTTAACGGGTTGGTATCGAACAATCTGGCGCGATGTTGGGGATGAGCTGCGGCAGTACGACGCTTTTGGCCGACCGGCTGATAAGTGGGCTGATAGGCCCTCTCGTCTCTATGCTATCTGCCACGAGTTTTCGGGAGCGCGCGAGATGCCGATGACGTTCGAGGAGGCCGAGGAGGAGCAGGAGCGCGAGCCTCGGGAAGATGAGCTCATCAGTTTCGTCTTCACGGACAGCGGCATAATCGCCGCGGCGTTGACGAACGGCACCTGATAGCGCCTCTCCGCGGATCGAGTGGTTCGTTTTTCAAGGGAAGGGAAACCGCATGGCTAAGAAGAGATATATTTTGCTATTCGTGTACCCGTACGAGCTGAAGGACGTCGACGAACGTCGTGGGCTCCTGCTACGGTCGTTTGATGGCGAGAGGCTCTACAATGGTGCCAGATTATCGGTCGAGAGGGTGACGGATGAAGACTTATAACCTGGACACCATTCAGAAGGTTCCCCTGCGCGAGGTGTGGTCGCATGAGGCCCACGACTTCACCAAGTGGCTGGCCGAGGAGCAGAATCTCGCAACCCTCGGGATGGCGGTCGGAATCGAGCTCGAGCTAATAGAGACGGAGTCGTCGGTCGGCTCGTTCAACGTGGATATCTACGCGCAGGAGTCCGGTACGGGCCGCAAGGTGATCATCGAGAACCAGCTCGAGGACACCAACCACGACCATCTCGGCAAGGTGATCACGTATGCCGCCGGCAAGGGCGCCGAGGTCGTCATCTGGGTCGTGGCGCACGCCCGCGACGAGCATCGCCAGGCCATCGAGTGGCTCAACCAGCACACCGACAGCGACTTCGGGTTCTTCCTGGTCGAGGTCGAGCTCTGGAAGATCGGGGGCTCCCTGCCCGCCCCGCGCTTCGGCGTGGTCGAGCAGCCGAACGAGTGGACCAAGACCGTGAAGCTCTCCGAGGGGCTCAGCGAGACCGAAAAGGTCAAGCTGGCGTACTGGACGGCCTACCGCGATGTGGCAGGCGGCCATCCGGAGTTCCTCAAGGAGTTCAGCCCGCAGAAGCCCAGCAAGGACCATTGGTCGACGCTTCGCCTGGGGGTCTCGGCATACCATCTCGCCCTGCTCATCGATACGCAAAAGGGCCGCACGGGCATCGAGCTGTACGTGGACGACGACAAGGAGATCGGGCACCGCGCCATCGCCAACAGCGGGGTCTTCGAGGATCACCTCGGGCTGACGGCGGTGACCTTCGATGCGAAAAAGGCATCGGGGCTGCGCTTCTACAAGGCGGGCCACCCCATCAAGGGCCACCAGGACGCATGGCCGGGGTACATCGAGGAACAGCTCGGATGGGCCCTCGAGATGAAAAAAATAATCGCGGAGATCGAGCTCTAAAAAACGCCCCGGCAGTTCAAAATGCAGGGGCGTTTTCTATTGACGGGATTCAGCGCCGGCCCGTTTCGGTCCGGATGCGCCGCTCGGCCTCTTCGAGGTCCCTGACAATCCTTCCCAGCGCCATGTAGTAATGCGCGAAGACCGGGTCCTCCTTGCCGGACCGGTTCTCGCAGCAAAAGAGCATCGACTCATGAAGGCAGGCGAGCTCGTAGACGATGTCTTCGAGTTCCATATGGCTCCTCTCGAAAAGTGAATAGCGGTTCAGATGGTATCGATGTTGGGCGTGGGCTGCCGGCGTCCGCCGTGAATCGGCCACGGCTCCGCGGCCGGGTGGCACCTCCGCTACGCCGCGTCAAGGGGGCCCATGAGACCCCGCACAAACCTCCGCTCCGCTCCGGTTGGTGGAGGTCGTCATGGACCTCCCTTGACCCGTCTTCGCTCCGGTGCGGCTTTGCAGGGAGCAAAGCCGACGACGACGCACGGCGTCGCCATTCGGCTTTGCCCGCAGGGGCGAGATGTTGAGGGCAGGTTGCCCGGAACGGAGGAAGACATGCAGCAGCTGATGACCGAGGAAATCGCCAAGACGGTGCCGAGGCTCTACGAGCAGGACGGGGCAGAGGACCCCACAGTCTACGCCCACTACTTCTCGTGCGTGAACGGATGGGACTGGTGGCTGCTCGAGTTTGACGGAACGGACGAGGCGTTCGGCCTCGTCGAGGGCTACGACGACGAGCTCGGCTACTTCAGCATCAAGGAGATGGCCGAGCTGAACCGTCAGATGGGGTTTGCCGCCGTCGAGCGCGACGAGCACTTCTCCCCGAAGCCGCTCAGCGCCGTCAGGAGGAGGTAGCCGCATGGTCACGGTCGAGTTCGACTCCATGGGCGAGGCGGTCCGCCTCGCCCTCGTGGCCGATGAGTACGTGGGCGGCGGCCTGGCCGTCCTCCTCCTCGACGCCACGAACCCGCGCTCCGAGGGCTACATGGCCGAGTGGGGCGTGCTCACGGCGAACGTGCCGGCGGCGGCCGAGTGGTGCCGCGGACGCGGCAACATCGTGTTAGCGCTAATCTAAAATTAACCACTTTCGCAAACGCATCTCGCCGAATGCGCTAACGCGCTTTCGCCGACCCCGCTAACGTACTTTCACCAACTGCGCTAACGGAACTATGCTCCGATCGGGTATCCGACCCGGGAGGAGCGGGATATGGAGCGAAACGTAATGGGAGAGCTGAACGTCTACAGGGGGTCCGGCGCGAAGCCGAACTTCAGCGAGATCGCGAGGAGGCACGGCATGGACCGGCACACGGTCGCCAAGTACTGGCGGGAGGGCGAGGCCGCCGCCGACGGGAGGTCCGCGAGGGGCAGCGCCTTCGACCCGCTCGAGGAGGTGATCCGCGCGAAGGCCCAGCTGCCCGGGATGACCAAAATGGCCGTCTACGCGTTCCTGCGCGAGGGCCGCGGGGAGGGGCTGCCCGGGTACGGCGCCTTCACCGCGTGGTGCCGGGCGCGCGACGTGCCCTTCGGGGGTGTGGGCGGCCGCGAGCCGCACCCGCGGTTCGAGACGCCCCCGGGAAGGCAGCTGCAGTTCGACTGGAAGGAGGGCATGAGGCTCGTCGACTCGGAGGGCGAGCTCTTCGAGTTCAGCGTGTTCACCGCGACGCTCGGCTACTCCCGGAAGCACCGCTTCATACCGGTCAGGAGCCGCACGCTCGACGACCTGCTGTCCTGTCTGCTCGCCACCTTCACCCGCCTCCGCGGCGTCCCGGAGGAGTGCATCACGGACAACATGTCGTGCCTGGTGACCGTCTCGGGCCGCAGGAGGACCAGGCAGGAGAGGGCGTGGCGGTTCGCGCGGGAGGCCGGCTTCGAGCTCAGGCTCTGCGCGCCGCGCTCGCCGCAGACCAAGGGCAAGGACGAGTCGGCCAACCGCTTCCTGAACCGCCTGCTCGCCTACGGCGGCGAGTTCACCGGGTGGAGCGGCCTCGCCGAGGCGGTGGCCCGGGTCGAGGCCCAGGCCAACTCGGAGCCGAACCGCACCACCGGCCTGCCGCCCGACGCGCTGTTCATGCGGGAGAAGGAGAGCCTGCGGCCCATCGGGAACCTCCGGCTCCTCGAGTCGATGGTGGGCGACGTGAGCGTCCAGACCGTCCCGCCGACCATGCTCGTCAGGGCCGCCGGCAGGGAGTGGTCCGTGCCCAGGCGCTGCATCGGCCGGCGCGTGAGCGTCGTGGCGATGCCCGGCGGCCAGGTCGTGGTGAGGATGGCCGGCGAGGAGGTCGCCGTCCACGACGCCGCGTCCGGGCCGTCGAGGCCCATCAACTACGACCCCGACCACTACGGGCAGGCCCTCGAGGGGAAGCGGGGCCTGGCCGACGCGGACATCGCCGAGGCCGCGCGCGCCAACCTCGCGCTGCTCGACTCGCTCGGAGGGGCGTGATGGGCGCCGTCGCGGAGGGCAGCCCCTCGATCAGGGCGCAGGCGAACCTCTCCGCGCTCGGGCTGCACGAGATGGCGGCGTCCCTGCCCGACTACGTGAGGATGGTCGCCGCGGGCGAGCGGGGCTTCGCCTCCGCCCTCGAGGAGATGACGCGCGTCGAGGTCGCCGCCCGGGAGGCCAGGATCACCAACCAGCGCATACGGTCGTCGGGGTTCCCCTACGTCAAGGGGCTGGCGGACTTCGACTGGGACTTCCAGCCGTCGGTCCCGCGCGCCGAGATCGAGGAGCTCGCGACCCTGAGGTTCGTGGAGCGGGCCGAGAACGTCCTGTTCGTGGGGAGCCCCGGCGTGGGCAAGACGCACCTCGCCGTCGCGCTTGGCATCGAGGCGGTCAGGGCGGGGCGCGAGGTCAGGTTCGTGGACTGCGCACGGCTCGTCGAGGACCTGGAGGACGCCTCGTCGCGCGGCATCCTCAAGAAGAGGCTCAAGTACTACGCCCACTCGAGGCTGCTGATCATCGACGAGCTCGGCTACCTCGACGTCGGCAGCGCGGGCGCGGACCTGCTGTTCCAGCTGATATCGACGCGCTACGAGCAGCGCTCGACGATCATCACCACCAACGTGGGGATCAGCGGCTGGGGCAGGGTGTTCGGGGACGACGTGGCGGCGAGCGCGATCGCGGACAGGGTGTGCCACCACTGCCACCTGGTCAAGATAACCGGCAGGTCCTACAGGCTGAAGGACCTGCCGAGGGACGGGCCCGTCAAGCCGTGACCGGAATCGGTGAAAATACGTTAGCGCAACCGGTGAAACCGCCTTTGCGCGAACGGCGCGCCTGTTTGGCGAAACTGGTGAAAAATAGATTGACGCTAACACATCGCCATCGACGCCGACGTGCCCGCGGCGCTCCTCGAGGCGCTCGAGGCCGCCGGCTTGCTCCGCATGGCCGGCCGCTCGGCGGCGTCCGGGATGGCCCGCTACCCGCTGGCCACGGTCGCCGGGCACGTCCTCGCCGACATGGGCGGCCTGCCCGAGACCCTCGAGGAGGCTCTCGGCTCGACAGTCGTCATCGAGTACGAGTCGGGCGGCGACGGCGGCGCGTTCGAGGTGGGGACCGCGCCGGCCGGATCGGCCGAGCTCGAGCGACTCATCGCCGCCGCGAGGTCCGAGGCCGATGCGTTGGCGGGCGCCGGCGGATGGGCTGCCGTCCGGGTTGGGTTCGGGGATGCCGAGACCATCGACTGCGAGACGGGCCGGACGGTTTACGTCGCGGGGTGAAATGGGAGGAGGGCGCGGGCGCGGTCCGGATGGGCCGCGCTTTTCCTTTCCCGGGGATGCGGAACTCCCACCGTCCAAGTGCCTCGGACGGTGGGAGCTGGATACGACGATATACTGCGCGTGCAACGGGGACACGCGCCTCCTTTTCGGTTGACTCCACCAGTTCGTACAGAGACTTTTCGATTTCCCGCTTTGATTTGGAGGGCTGTAATTCCATATTTCTGGAATACGGCACGAGGCCGAGCTTCGAAATCGCGTCTTGCGTCGGTAGATTGTTCCGCGTCCGCGACCAGTTTTTCAAGGGTGCTAAGCTGGGACTGTATTGAGAGCTCGTTTAGGTGGTTCACATTGTCCATAGCGGTGACCACCAATGTTGAATAGCTGTCTTGAAAGACTGTGTCACGCTAGTGTCGGTATCGATTTGATACTACGAACAAATTAGAACTAAATGGATATAGTTTCCATACTAATTAAAACAAATTTGCATTCAAGTTTTTATTTAAACTTGATTTAAGGCGGAGTGGAATGTGAGCGCGCAAGGAGATGCGGAATCGATGAGAGCCTCAAAAAAAATTACTGCAGTGTTATCATCTTTCATCCTCTCTATTCTTCCATTTCTGATTCTATGGGCGGCTTGGTCAGTCCTCCCTGATACAATTCCCGCTCATTGGAGTGGGGGTGTGGTTGATCGATGGGGTAATAAGCTTGAATTGCTGGTTGTTCCGCTGTTTTCTCTGATTGGTTCTATTGCAATTTCTGTGTACCTTATTGTTTCCACGCGGCGAAGAGAGTTCGCGGATTTCTCTGTTCGAATGCGACGGGACTTTGTTGCGTGCTATATTTCCAGTCTTCTTTTATCGACAACCTGCTCAGTGATAATTGCCGTTTGGGTTCAGTTGATTCTTACGCAAAGCACTGCGGTTGATGGGGGGCTTGGACTATCGATCCTGTATTCCCTTCCCGGGCTATATGTGGTCTTGTGCGCTTTGCCGCCTTTT